>CAKZQZ010000056.1 GCA_937142855.1 uncultured Alphaproteobacteria bacterium
AACTTCCACCATAGAAATTTCTTAAATTATCATCATAAGCTGCGGCTGGGCCAGTTGTATCAACATTACTATTAGCTAAACCATAATAAGTATTACCATCATTTCCAGCAATGGTGATCCCAACAGTAAATTTTTCCCTAAGTATGATATATGGAAATCCATATGTACCATTACTTGGCCTTGTACTCGTTCCAACAAGATCTATCGAACCACCAATTACATCTGCTATATCAACAACACTCCCGTTTGTCTGATCAGTAGCTAAAAAAGTTGTAGTGCAAGTGCTTCTGTCCATTGATTCCAAATCTGTTTTTGTACCATCACTGGTAAAAGGGTGAGCCGTACAAACTCCCATTTCAAAAACTCCTACTTCATATTTAGAAGGTGTAGCCCTACAGTCTCCATTAGCCGTCATCATAGCAGCCCCAGTAGTAACACATGCCGCAACATCTGCACCTTCAGTTGCATTTTTATAAGCTGCTGATGCGAAATGAGCAGGATGAAAAAGAAAAATAGCAAGACAAGCATATAGTAATTTTTTTGATAATTTTAACATATTAAACTCCTCCTGCAGAAGCTGTGAAGCCTGTCTGGATTACTATCTGGTTTTTACGTCTTACCTTATCAAGCATTTTATCTTTCATAGATGTTGTATTAAAAGCTTGGTCTGCAATCAAACTTTGGACCATTTCATCTTGCTGTGATTTACCACCACCAAGGCCTATTTTGTATGTCAAATTCACAAAATCAACATCTGTTCCAGTATCAAAATCTTTAGTCCCAGCTTCTAATGTAATATTAGGAGCAATTGGGGTGTTAATTTGTAAGCTATAAGTATTACCTTTTGTATCAGCTGTTTGATATCCATCCCACTTCCAATTTTTGGCAAATACCTTTGCTGATGGAATGTAAGGAACCTGCCCACCCACTTCTATTTCATATCCATCTAACGCACGTTCAGTGTTTCCATTTCTTCCAGTTTTAGCTCCGCTAATAGCAAAATATTTATTAGCATTAATTTCAAAAGCAGAACTTCTCAACTCAGCACCAACACTCCATCTTGAATGTTCATAAGTGTTTTCATAATCATGAAAGGCATTGATTCCATAAATCCATTTTTCATCATCACTTAGTTGTCTATAACCAATTCCAAGGTTAATCGTATCTCTATTATTTTGTCTAATTATTGAGCCTTGGAAAAAGGTTAAGTTACCTTCTGCCTCATCTTCAGTGATAGGGTTAACAGTAAGAAGTGTGAAGTTTGGATCTGATCCTGTACGACCTTCTATAGTCAATTCAGTATTAGTAAACAAAGAATTAAAACCATCTTCAAATTTTTGAATAGTTTTATCTATAATTGTATCTTTAAGTTTATCGCTATTACCTGCCGCACTAACTTCTAAAACAGTAAGAGGCACAGCCACTAATGTAGCTAGGAAAATATTTTTATAATTCATAATTTATCCAAAAAAAATACTTAAGAGTAAACATAAAATCGAAAAAACTTTATAAATGCAATGATTTTACAAAAAAATTTTTAATTAGCTTATTTTTTAATCACTTTATAAACTTCTGTATGATCTGGGTTATCTCCCAGTAGTTTTAAAGATTCTGAAAGATAATTATAAACATCACTTGATAATGGATTATCAGAAGATAAATCTTTGATTAAGTTATGGGCAATAGAAACGTCCTTAACCATCAAATCTAAAGCAAATCCAGAATTAAATTGTTCAGAAACAACAAATTTATCTAGCTTAACTTCTGTTGTATTATTTTTACCAGTTGCTCCATTTATTATTTTTAAAAAATTTCCTGGTTCAATTCCAAAAGAACGAGCTGTCGCCAACGCCTCAAAACTAGCTATTAACCCTGCTGCTGAAACATAGTTATTAAGAGCTTTAATAGCATGACCAGAACCTAACGGACCAGCAAACTGGACAGTCCCCATTACCGACAAAAGATCTTTTACTATTTCTAAATCCTCTTCTTTACCTCCTGCCATAATCATTAAATCACCTGTTTTTGCTCTTGAAACACCACCAGAAACAGGAGCATCTAAAAATTTTAAACCCTGAGCTTCAATGGTTTTACCAAGTTTTTTAGTATCACGAGGGTCACTTGAAGACATATCTATTAAAATAGACTTCGTATTTATTTCCAATAGCTTAGTAACAACTTCGGATACTATTTTGCTATTAGGTAACATAAAAATAACAGCATCAAACTGAGAAAAATCATCTAATGTATCTAATTGCTTTACTCCGGATGTTTCATCAATATTGGCTATTATATCATAACCAAAAACTTGATAACCCGCTTTTACTAGTAATGGAGACATTACTGAACCCATAGCACCAAGACCAACAAACCCAACCTTACTAATTTTCATTTTAATGCCCTCTTCAGTTTATATTTTAATTATATTATTAGAAGCTAAACTCTCAATTTCAAAGTCCGAATAGCCTAAATCAAGTAAAATTTCTTTTGTATTTTCACCAAGATTCGGTGCATGCAGTGTTTCACTATTATTAGTATTTTTAAATTCTACAGGGAACTTTGGATATAAAAGTTTCCCTTCAGATGGATGGTGTGTTTCTTTAAAAAAATTAGTTTTTTCAAGATGTTCATCCTCAAAAATTTCCTCAGGGAAATTGACTTTAGCTGCAGGAATATCACTTTGTTTTAAAGATTTAAGCCAATAATTCGTATCTTGTTTTGTTAGCTCCTCTGAGAGCATATGGTACAGCAAATCTATATTTTCATTCCTACTTTTCAAAGATGAAAATTTACTATCTTTTAGAATCTCTTCTTTACCAACTAATTTAAAAAACCGTAACCATTGCTCATCACTATATGGAAGAACAGCAACATAACCATCCTTAGTCTTATATGGCCTTCTATTAGGTGAAGATTGTCTTGGGTAGATTGGGGGTGCTTTTGGAGGGATAAAATTAAAACCATAAAGATGTTCAACAAGTGTGAAATCAACCATTGTTTCCATCATAGGAACTTCTAGCTCTATTCCTTTTCCATTTTTTTCACGATTAAATAATGCGCCTATTATAGACATGCCAAGCATAATACCAGTAACTTTATCAGCAGTGGCTCCTGAAGTATAACTTGGTTGATCTGAATAAGCTCCTTGATAGGCTGCCATTCCACTTATGGCTTGTATGGTATCATCAAAAGCAGGTAACCCGGCATAAGGACCTTCAGAAGAAAAACCTACTGCGTTGGCTGTAATAATTTTAGGATTAAGCTTTTCAAAATCTGAGTGTGTTAATTTAATTTTCTCTAAAGCAACTTTACGAATGTTAGAAACAAATACGTCTGATGTTTTTATTAATTTGTATATTATTAATCTGCCTTCTGGGGTTTTTAAATCCACGCAAATACTTTTTTTATTTCTATTTATATTCAAAAATACAGCAGCCATACCATTATTTATGCTTGGACCTATATAGCGTGTATTGTCTCCATCCAGAGTTTCCACCTTAATAACTTCAGCTCCCATGTCGGCAAGTAACCTTGTGCAGTATGGAACCATTAATATTGAAGAGGCATCAATAATTCTTACACCTTCTAATGGTTTTTTAATCATTTAAGATCTCATTGAAAAAAATTTTAATATTAAAGTGTAAAGCAGAAAATTATCAACAAACAATAGATATATTACAGAACTTAGTAAAAAACTCAATTTACTTACAAGACTTTTGTTTAATAATTATATAAAAATAAAAATCATGAAATATTAACTTGAGAAACCTATGCTTAACCTTAATAATCTGACCATAAAAAGAGGAAATAATGTTGTATTCTCTGATTTTAACACTTCATTTAAAACATCAAATTTAACTGTAGTAATTGGTAAAAATGGTTCTGGAAAGACCACGTTATTAAGAACTATTGCAGGCTTTATACCTATCGAAAACGGTCACATGTCCTTTAAGAAAGTAGATATGACGATAAATAAAAACCTATGGGTTGAGAAACTAATTTATATTGATACTAAAAATGGTTTGTCACAAGACTTAACTGTTTTAGAAAATCTGGCAACTTGGGTGCAAATGAAAGGTTGGTCAACTTCTAGAGATAATTTAATTAAGGCTTTAAGAAGCGTAGAAATGGAAAAATATTCTAATGTATATATTTCACAATGCTCTGAAGGATTGAAAAAAAGAGCCGCTTTAGCAAGATTATACTTTTCTTTTATTTTTGGAGTTGAATTTTGGCTTCTGGATGAACCTTCTAATGATCTTGATAAAAAAAGTATAATTCTATTCAAAGAGCTGGTCACAAATTTTTTAAAAATTAATGGAACTATAATTTTGACCACTCACGACACAAATCTTTTTAAAAGTAAGTATGAAGTTTTGGATTTAGATTTATTAAAAGAAAAGATAATTATATGAGTTCAAATGGTTCAAGTTGGTTATTTGTGTTAGTTACACATATTAAAAGAGATTTTTTAATTAATTTGCGTTCACTTACGGACCTTGTTGCAATAATAAGCTTTATGCTTTTGATAATAATCCTATTTACCTTTGGGATAGGTCCCATCAAAGAAAGTTTAGATATCATTTCAAGCGCAATAATATGGGTTGGTCTAATTTTAGCTTTAATACCTTCATTAGAGAAAACCTTAAATAAAGATCTAGAAAATGGATGGTTTGACCAGTTACTGACAAGTCCCATACCACTCGAAATCATTTTATTATCAAAAAGTATTTCATATTGGTTAATGGTTATAATACCCTTAATTTTAAGCACTCCTATATTTTTTATTTTACTTGATATAGATCTAAAACAAACTCCTTGGTTACTAACAAGCATGACAATTGGTGGACTTGCTATATCTTTAGTTGGTTTGATCGGCGCTTCGTTAGTCTTAGGTGCAAAAAGAGGAAATATTTTGTTACCTATATTGATCATACCTCTGATGATACCTATTTTAATATTTGGTGTAGGAATTAATGAAGCAATAAAAATGGACGAAGAGCCTATTAATAACTTACTACTATTAATAGCTTTCACGCTTATATATTTAGTTATATCTCCTTTCATTTCTGCTTTATTAATAAGAATAGCAATTGCACGTTAGAAAAGTTTAGATATAAAAATGTTATAAAACATATGATTAATTAGAAAGATATTCATTCGTGTTTAATTGGCTAGCAAACCCTAATAGATTTTCAAAATTAACGGGTAATCTTCAACTACCTTTGATTATATTATCTACTACAATGATATTATTAGGGCTTTATTATGGACTTTTTGATAGCCCAGAAGACTATCAACAAGGTGATGCCGTTAGAATAATGTATGTTCATGTTCCTTCCGCATGGTTGGCATCCTTTTTATTTTTCAGTTTAGCGATTTCATGTATTTTTTATTTAGTATGGAAACATCCACTAGCGGATTTAATCTCAAATGCAATAGCGCCTATAGGTGCTATATTCTCTGTCTTGACCTTGGTAACTGGTTCTTTATGGGGAAAACCTATGTGGGGAACATGGTGGGTATGGGATGCCAGATTAACCTCAATGCTTATTTTATTCTTTTTTTATCTTGGGTATATGCTCTTAAGCAATGCCTTTGAGAGAAAAATTGATGGATCAAAATCTGCGTCAGTACTAGCAATTATTGGCCTAATTAATTTACCTATTATTAAATTTTCTGTTGATTGGTGGCATACTTTACATCAACCATCAAGCATTCTTAGAATGGATGGTCCTTCAATTGACAAAGAGATGCTATTACCCCTAACGCTGATGATGGTGGGCTTTAGTTTATTTTCAATATATTTGATCATTACAAACGTCAAAACAATGTTATTAGAAAAAAAGTGTGAAGCATTAATTTTAAAATTAAATTTAAAAGAATTTTCTTAAAAAGGGTCCTTTATGTTTGAAATTTTATGGGAAATGGATAAGTACAGTATTTATATATGGCCAAGTTATTTCTTAACGTTATTTAGTCTAGCCTACCTTTATTTTAGATCTATTTATAAATCCCAAAAAGCAAAAAAAATGTTACAACAATTAACAAAAGTATAATTGATCTCTTGTAATCTATTTAATAAGTGAAATTTCAATAATGAACCCTAAATATAGAAGATTATTCATTATAATTTTGATAGTTTTTACAATAGCGCTAGCCACGCAGCTCGTCTTAATTGCCCTAAGAGATAACATCATTTATTTTTTTACTCCCAACGAATTAAAAATTAAATATGGAGACAATGAAAATATAAAACGTAAAATTAGAGTTGGAGGACTTGTTCTTGAAAACTCAGTCGTGAAAAATAATGATATTGTGAACTTCACTATTACTGACAACAAAAACGAAATATTAGTTGTTTTTAATGGACAACTCCCTGATTTATTTAGGGAAGGACAAGGAATTGTTGCCGAAGGAAACTTCAAAGACAATAAACTTATAGCCACTCAGGTTCTTGCTAAGCATGATGAAAACTATATGCCTCCTGAAGTGGCGGATGCATTGAAGAAAAATGGCGCTTGGAAAGGGGATAAAGATAAATGATACCAGAAATTGGACATATATTTCTTATCCTAGCATTTGTCTCCTCAATAATGCAGATTACTTATTGGACATATAATACAAAAAATCTAAATCTATTGGCATTAGACATTTTAAAAAATGGTGTGCTGATTAACTGTCTATTTATTCTAATTTCTTTTTCTATTTTGACTTATAGCTTTGTAGTTTCTGATTTTTCTTTATTAATTGTTTCGAATAATTCTCACTCTTTAAAACCAATGCTCTACAAAATTAGTGGAACTTGGGGAAATCATGAAGGATCTTTACTACTTTGGGTATTAATTTTATCCAGTTTTACATTTTGGGTTTCAAAAAAAAAACAGATTAATAATAATTTATTATTTTCAATCCTAGGAGTGCAGACTTTAATTTTATGCTTATTCTTAGCATTTATTTTATTCACATCAAACCCTTTCGAAAGAGTAGAAACAATAGCCTTAGAAGGTAGAGGTCTAAACCCTTTACTTCAGGATCCAGGCTTGGCATTCCATCCACCTATGCTCTACATTGGTTATGTAGGTTTATCAGTTTCATTTTCTTTTGCCGTCGGGGCGCTCATCACAGGCAAAATTAATAAAGAATGGGCACAACAAATTAGGCCATGGATATCAATTTCATGGTCAGCATTAACTCTTGGGATAGCACTAGGAAGTTGGTGGGCATACTATGAGTTAGGATGGGGTGGTTGGTGGTTCTGGGATCCGGTTGAAAACGCTTCTTTCATGCCTTGGTTAATTGCAACAGCATTGCTACATTCTATAAGAATTTTAGAAAAAAGACTTATATTTGTTAATTGGTGTATTCTGTTATCTATTCTTGGTTTTTCATTTTCGTTATTAGGAACATTTATTGTTAGATCTGGTTTACTAACATCGGTTCATTCATTTGCAACCGATCCATCCAGAGGTGTCTTTATTTTAATAATAATGATTATTTCAATTGGCGGACCTTTGATTTTATATGCTCTCAAAAGTTCGATTTTTAAAGAGCCAAAGGTTCAATTCAATTTGCTAAGCAAAGAGAGCGCTTTACTAATTAATAATTTGTTTTTTACTACTGCTACGGCAACAGTGCTAATAGGAACGTTATACCCGTTATTCTTAGATGCCTTAAGTGGAGCTAAAATTTCAATTGGACCAGCCTATTATAACGCTACGTTTGCTCCAATAATGACACCAATAATTTTATTAATGGCAATTGCTCCTTTTTTAAACTGGGGAAAAGGTAAGTCAAAAAACTTATTAAAAATAATTGCCCTACTTACACTTACGTCTCTGATTGCAGCCTTTAGTTTATCCACTATTAATGGCTCGTCAATATTTGCAATAATATGCGGCACACTATCATTTTGGTTGTTTGTAGG
Source organism: uncultured Alphaproteobacteria bacterium (assembly GCA_937142855.1). GTDB lineage: Bacteria > Pseudomonadota > Alphaproteobacteria > Puniceispirillales > Marisalimonadaceae > Marisalimonas. The sequence continues at coordinate 7,928 of CAKZQZ010000056.1, forward strand.
AGTTATAAGTGATTTTTTTGTTAAAATAAAAGAAACTAAATTAAAAATAACAAAAATGGGTAGTATTTTTTTATATATTTCAAAAATCGGAATAGGAATGAATGTCGCCCACTTAGGTGTTGCAATTTTCTTGGCTGGAATAACTGGTGAACAATTTTTTAAAACAGAATTTAGTGGAAGAAAAAATATTGGTGACACTTTTTATATTGAAGATAAATTATTAGAATTTAAAAATTTTCAAACTTTAAAGGGACCAAACTATCAATCAGAAATGGCCACTTTTACGCTATATCAAAATAATAAATTCATTGGATACCTTAAGCCAGAAAAACGTTTTTATCCGACAGAACAAAGTCAAACAACCGAGGCAGCTATACTAACAGGCTTCTGGGGTGACACTTATGTCGTTTTAGGAGATGGAGACAATCAATCAGGTTGGTCAATAAGGGCATATTTTAACCCCTTAGTGTCTTGGATATGGAGTGGAGCCTTTTTTATGGCTTTAGGTGGTTTGTTATCGTTTTTTGAACATAAAAATATAACTAAAAAAAATATTAGGTTAACTTAAATGAATACTAAGTCATTAGTCCTAAGATTACTCCCACTAATACTTTTCTCATTTATAATTATTGTATCAGGACTTGTTCTTTATGAATTGAAAAAAAAACCAACAAAAAAAAATCTTCTAACGTCTCAGTTAATTGGGAAGAAAATTCCTGATATAAAAATCCAAGAAGCTGATAATAATCTTGAAAATAATAATAAAAATTTAAATTTTAAAAAATATAAAAATAAATTGTTTGCAGTCAATTTTTTTGCTTCATGGTGTGCTCCTTGTAGGGTAGAAGCTCCAATAGTTGAGGATTTGTCAAAAATTATTCCTGTTATTGGAATTGTCTATAAAGACAAGCCAAATAATACTAAAAAATTCTTAGACGATTTCGGAAATCCTTATGATAAAATTGGTATAGATAATTCGGGTAAAATAGCTATTGAATGGGGAGTTTATGGAGTGCCTGAGACCTTTTTAATAAATGAAGAAGGTAAAATTATTTATAGGCATGCTGGACCTCTTTTATATAATATTTTTAAGTCTGAAGTATTGCCTATAATAAAAAGTAATAAATAATGAAAAAAATATATTTAAATTTATCTTTGTTATCGTTTTTTCTAATGATTACTTCTCACTTAACATTTGCTGATGAAATCATTCCTAAAACAAATTTAATTACTAATAAAACAAGAGAAATAGCACAAAATATAAAATGTCTAGTTTGCCAGAACCAGAGTATAGACGAATCTAACTCAGAATTAGCAAAAGATTTAAAAAATTTAATAAAAGAAAAATTAGAGTCTGGTTTAAACGAAAATGAAGTTTATAGCTTTCTAAGTGAGAGATACGGTGATTCAATCTTGTTAAAACCGCCCCTTAATACAAACACAATTTTATTATGGTTTTTACCATTTATTATTCTAGTATTTAGTTCGATCTATATAACAAAATTTTTTAAAAAATAAATTTTCATTGAAAAGATTTTATAATGATATTTTTTATAATTTTAATAATAAGCTTTATTAGTGCTTTATTTATTTTTAAAAATATTATCCCAAATATTTCTAATAAGAAAAAATCATTTTATAAAATAGAAAGAAAAATACTTGCTTTTCTAATGCTATTTTCAATTAGCTCATTCATCTACTATAATATTGGAGATCCATTTATAAATATTAAAGAACTGAATTCATCAAGAAAAAAGTTAAAAGAAACCGAGGTGCAAAAAAATAAAGATTTTGTTAAAAACTTAAAAAAGTTTAGTGAATTAGATTTAGCTTCAAAAAAAGATCCTAATAATATTGATATTCTCTTTAAATTAGCGGCAATAGCTTCGAAAGTTAATAAAATTGACGTTGAGATTGCATCTTTAACTAAATTGAATTCAATTAATAATTCACCAAAAATTAAATCATTACTTGCTCAAGCAATTGTAAGAAAAGCAAACGGTCAAGTCACATCTAAAGCCAAAAAGCTTATTGATGAAGCTTTGATTGATAACCCTTTAGAGCCTGGGGCTAATTTTTTAAATGGTTTGAGACAATCACAAATTGGAAATGATGAAGCAGCTTTAAAGATATGGGTGAGATTGTATAATAATACTCATAAGACTGATACCTGGAAGCAAGATTTAGAAACAAATATAAGATCTGCAGCTAAAAATATAGGAATAAGCGAGATTGAAATAAATAATAAACTTAAAAAAAATATAAAAATTGCCAACACTACTGCTGATAAAATCTTAAATTTAAGTGAAGAAGAACAAAAAATAAAAATTAATCAAATGGTTGAACAATTAGCTAATCGCCTTACTAAAGAAAAAGAAGACTTAGAAGGTTGGGTAAGATTATTTCGTTCTTATAAAGTACTAAAAGAAAATGAAAAAGCATTAAATGCTCTTAGGACGGCTATTGAAATTAATCCTACAGTTATTTTAAAACAAACCCTTTTGAAAGAATTACTACCTCCTCAGGCTAAACCTAAATTTACCCAAGAGACTAATGACTTAATTAGTGAAATTTTGGTTGAAGAACCAAACAACGTGGAAGCTTTATTTTTTAAAGGTCTCAAAGCTTATAATGATGGCGAAGATAGTACAGCAAAACTCTATTGGCAGAAATTAATATCTATACTTCCTACAAACTCGCAAATTTCTTCAGAGCTTTATAAAAAGATAGAAAAACTAGAGGAATAAACTAGTCTTTTTTTATTTGATGTTTTTGCATTATTGGCAGAGATAACAATCCGAAGCCTAAAGACAAAATTGGAATACCAAAGGCCTTGAAAGAGACCCACTGGTCAGTTGTTAAATTTCGCCAAGCAATTTCATTAGCAACTGCCATAATTATAAACATAACCACCCACAGCCAAGTTAATTTGTTCCAGCCTTCATTGTCTAGATTGACTGCCGATTTCATAATAGCAGCAAGGGGATTCCTACCCAAAATTTTTCCAGATGCTAAAACTCCAGCTATAATTATTGATACAATGGTTGGTTTGATTTTAATAAAAAATTCATCATCAAAAAATATTGTAAGTCCACCAAAAAAAACCACAGCAACACATCCCGCAGCGGCCATCATAGGAATATTTTTAAACCAGTACCAAGAGAGTGCTAGTGATAGTAAAGTACTTATGACCAGAACTGCAGTGCCTGCCATAATCCCATAAAAATAATTTACACCAAAAAATAACAGTAAAGGTCCCATCTCTAAAATAGACCTGTATCCTTCTTTCTTATTGACTTCTTCCAACACAAAACTCCTAAACTAATACTGATTTTTTTTTATTTATAAACTTTTCAATATTTTCTGTAGCAAATCTTAAAATATCTCCATTTTTTGAAAACCTTGCATTTTCACTCAATTCTTGTCTCCAGTATTTAGCACCTGGTAAAGAGTTATACAAACCTAAAATATGTCTTGTGATAGAATGAACACCCCCCTCTTCATGTTTAATAAAATTATCAATATAATCAGCCATTTGCATGGCTATTTCATACCTTGTTTTAGTTTTTTTCTTTTTACTAAAAATATCTTTATCAACTGAGGTTAATATATATGGATTTTTATAAGCTTCCCTACCTATCATAAATCCATCAAAATCGTCTTTTTGAAGTAGCGCCAGACCATCACTTATTGAGTTGATTCCACCATTAATAATTATTTTCAAGTCTGGTCTTCTTTTTTTTAAAGAAGCTACTCTATTATAATTTAAAGGAGGAATTTCTCTATTTTGTTTTGGGCTTAATCCATTTAAAATAGCTTTTCTGGCATGAATGATAAAAATATTTACACTTTCCTCTGATACTATATCAACAAAATCGTCTAAGCCTTTCTCTTCATCCATTTGATCAACACCAATCCTACATTTTATAGTTACAGGTATTTGACATTTATCTTGAATAGACTTTACACAATCAGCTACCAAATAAGGCTCCTTCATTAAACATGCGCCAAAAGAGCCATTTTGGACCCTATTTGAAGGACAGCCAATATTAAGGTTAATTTGAGAGTAACCATAATTTTCTCCGTATTTAGCAGCTTTTGCTAGATTTTGAGGGTTACTACCACCAAGTTGTAGAACACAAGGTAACTCTTCTCTATTAAAAGTTAATAGTTTTTGACGTGGCCCAAAGATTATTGCATCAGCAGTAATCATTTCAGTATAAAGGACTGTATACTTGGAAATAAGTCTAAAAAAATATCTACAATGCAAGTCTGTCCACTCCATCATTGGAGCTACTGAAAATCTATCATCAAAAATCAATTAAGAATCCTATACAATAGTTTTATTAAAAGATTGAATAATTACAATATTTAAGAAAATTAACCAACATTAATAAAAAAAGCTGAGAAATTCCTCAGCATTTTTTAAATTTAACTATAATTAATGCAATTATGTCTGAGATTTATCTAAAGCATGTTTTAAGTCATTAAGTATATCTTCAATATGTTCAATACCTATGGAAAGTCTCACATAAGACCCAGACACTCCTGTCTTAAGTTGTTCCTCAGTAGATAATTGACTATGTGTTGTTGTAGCAGGATGAATTGCTAAACTTCGAGAGTCACCTATGTTAGCAACATGATAAAATAATTCTAAAGCATCAATAAATCTTTTGCCTGCATCTATACCTCCTTTTAATTCAAACCCTAACATGCCGCCATATCCACCAGTCAAATGTTTATCTGCAGATAGTTTGGAGCCCCCAGCTTGTAATTCAGGATAAATGACTTTTTCGACTAAATTATGGTCATTTAGAAAATGAGCAACTTTAGAAGCGTTTTCACAATGAGCTTTCATTCTTAAGGATAGTGTTTCTAAGCCTTGTAATATAAGAAAAGCATTGAAAGGACTTAGAGATGCTCCCAAATCTCTTAAAAGCGTTACCCTTGCTTTTATAATGTACGCTATTGGACCCAAAGGTTTAACAGCATCAACCCAAACCGCTCCATTATAACTCGGATCTGGCGTATTTAATGCTGGTTGTCTTTCTTTTCCTGCACCTTCCCAATCAAAATTTCCACTATCTACAATTAATCCTCCTATAGAATTTCCATGACCACCAATATACTTAGTTAGAGAATAAACAACTATTGCTGCCCCATGTTTAATTGGCTGACAAATTATAGGAGCAGCTGTGTTATCAATAATGAGAGGTATTCCATACTTTTTGCCAATAGCACTAACTTCAGAGATAGGAAAAACTTTTAATTTTGGATTTGGTAATGTTTCAGCGTAATAAGCACGAGTTTTATCATCTGTTGCATCTTCAAACGCTTTAGGATCAGAAGGATCCACGAATCTAACTTCTATGCCCATATCTTTTAAAGTATTTGAAAATAAATTCCAGGTTCCTCCATAAAGGTCTGTTGAACTTACAATATTATCACCTGCTTTTGCCAAGTTTTGGATAGCAAACGCTGATGCCGTTTGACCAGATGAGACAGCTAAAGCTGCAACACCGCCTTCCAACGCAGATATTCTTTTTTCTAGGACATCATTTGTTGGGTTCATTATTCTTGTATAAATATTACCCAACTCACTTAATGAAAATAAATTAGCAGCCTGTTCTGTATTTTTGAATTGAAAACTTGTAGTCTGATGAATAGGTACGGCAACAGAGCCTGTACTTTCATCAGCTCTCCATCCTGCATGCAAACTAATGGTTTCTGGGTGTTTGGAATTAGTCATATTTTTCTCCTATAAAACTACAAGCTTATAAAAGTAAAATTTTCTAAAAATCAATTGTAAAGTTATAGAAAAAAGAATAATTTTTGTATGTGTATTATTTTTGGTAAATTTTTCTATTTCATGTTATCAAAACAAACATTTTATTCATTTGTTTTAAGATTATTAATGCTTATGATTATGTCTATGATTATCTGCTTTAAATTTCTTTTCTAAAACAGGCATGTCAATAGTAAGCGAACCAGAATTTTTAAAAATCAAATTAACTTTATAATTATTCATTATTTTCACTTGATCATTCAAGTTGATAAACATTAGATGATAACCACCTGGCTTAAGATGAATTTCAGATCCTGCTCTAATAGTTAAACCATTGTCCAGTTTTTTCATGGTCATAATATCATTCTTTACAGCCATTTCATGTAACTCAGACTTTTTTGAAAAGTCGGATACTACAGAAATAAGACGTTCATCTCTATTGTTAGTATTTTTAATTTTCAAATAACCTGAGGTCATTTTATGATTTCCAATACTAGGCTTTATCCAAAAATCTTCAATTATTAAGCCCTTAAAATTAAGAGTCTCGGCAAAACTTATTGAAGTAATTGTCATTAAAATTATAGTATAAATAAAATTAGATAATAACTTATTAGACATGAAAATAAATCGCTCCTAGATTGTTACTCATATAGATTTGTAAAGTTTTAATGTCAAATAAAAGAAAGAAAATTGATAAGTAGATGCAATTAGCTGATAATCCAATCACAGAAATTCTGAAAGAAAAGTTACAAAAGAAAAATTTCGAGGATCTTAATAAACTTATTAATGAAGTAGATAGGACTAAGGAATTTCAATTGAAACTTGGAGATCTTTTAATAGATTTTACAAGGCAATCTTTGGATACTGAGATCAAAAAAGATCTTATAGAATTAGCAAAAAAATCAAATATATTAAAAAAAATTGAGCAAATATCTAATGGCGAAAAAATAAATTTTTCTGAAAACAGATCCGTTGACCATTTCCAACTTAGACAAAGTAATAGACTAAATTCACAGGAATGGAAAAAATTAGTTGGCTTTGTTAATGAAAGTTTAATTAAAAGAAAATATGAATTTATTGTAAATATAGGCATCGGTGGCTCAGATCTTGGGCCTTTAATGATAAATGAATCTCTTAAAGATTTTCATAATGGGCCTAAAATTTTTTATGTGTCTAATATCGACCCAACAAATATTTACGACATTCTTAAAGAATGCAATCCATTGAAGACGTTATTCATAATAACTTCCAAAAGTTTTAGTACTTTAGAAACTATTACAAATGCTAATTTAGCAAAAAGCTGGCTTTTAGATGCAAATAGATCAATTAATGAGAATATGATTGCCATTACATCTTCAGTCACAAAAGCGATGGAGTGGGGATTTAAAGAATTTAATATTTTTCCATTTTCAGAAAATATTGGAGGAAGGTATTCATTATGGTCTTCAGTTGGAATGCCTATCATATTTAGTATAGGTGAAGATAATTTCAGAGAATTCTTAAATGGTGCCAACGATATGGATGATCATTTTTTTAATGAGGATATTGAAAAAAATATTCCAATAATGTTGGCACTACTAAGAATATGGAATCGTAATTTTCTAAATAGAAACAGTCACTGTATTGTCCCTTATAGCTATAGACTTAAAAACCTTCCTGCTTGGGCCCAACAATTAGAAATGGAAAGTAATGGTAAAAGTGTTGATATTAATAATAAAAATTTGAAAATGCCAGCAAGTCCATTGATCTGGGGAGAACCTGGAACAAATGCTCAACATAGCTTTTTTCAATTTCTTCACCAAGGACTAGAAGTTGTACCAATAGACATTTTGTTACCTCGTAACCCTTCAAATGGAACAATACTGGAAAAAGCAAAAACCAACCATAAATTACTTCTTATAAATGCAATAGCTCAAGCCGAAGCTCTAGCAGTTGGCTCTGTTGATAGAAAAAATACTAATAAGCATTTCCCAGGTGGCAGGCCATCAACCATAATTAGCTGGGAAAAAAATAATCCATATTCTATTGGTAGACTAATTGCTCTTTATGAAAATATTACAATCGCCTCAGGTTTTATATGGAATATTAATAGCTTTGATCAGTGGGGAGTTGAACTTGGTAAAAATTTGGCTAAAAGAATAGAAAATGACAATCAGAATGAGAAACTTACACCATCTGCAAAAGATTTTTTATCAGAATATGATTGAGGATAACATTTTTATAGATGTTATAATTAAAAATACTCCAAAAATACTCTTTAATGCCCTTTGATTAATTCTATGAGCAAGTTTAACACCAACCGGTGCAAAAAAAACTGTTAGTGGAAACATTATAAAAAAAGCTATTAGATTTACATAACCTATACTCATAGGTGGTCTGTTAGGAATATTAAAACCAGAAAAAGCTAATCCAAGTGTTGCAGGTACAGCAATAAACAAGCCCAAAGCAGCGGCTGTACCTATTGCTTTATGTATAGGAACTGACAAAGCCACAAGTGCTGGAACACCTAAAGTCCCTGCCCCCACTCCCATAAGAGAAGACACAAGGCCAATGAGAGAAGACATTATAATATTTAATAACCTTGATTTTGGAAAATTGTTACCAAGCCTCAATGGTTCTTTAAAAAACATATTTAAAGCAACCAAAAAAGCAATAGATGCAAAAAGATACTTTAATTCATTTACACTAAAATACTTGCCTGAAAGGCCTCCAATAATCGCTCCTAAAAATATTCCAGGAGCCCATTTTTTTATTATATCTATCTCAATTGACCCTCTATGATAATGAGCTCTAGCAGATGAAATTGATGTTGGTATGATTGTGGCTAATGATGAACCAATTGCCATATGCATCAGAATTTCATTAGGAAAATTTAAAGATGTAAAAATCCAAAATAAAATTGGAACAATTACAATCCCCCCACCAACCCCAAATAACCCTGCTATTAATCCACCAATTACTCCTGTAATTAGAAGACCAATAAAGTAAACTAATAGTTCTTGATATAAAATATCATTTATCAAAATAAATTCTCTTTAAAATAGATTATAAATAGGCAATGAAAATATCTTATTATTCACAAAGAAAATTTTTACAAGATAAATATATATTGCACTTTAAAAATTTAAATTGTTAAATTGATATGAAATAATTTGAGATTTAATATGGCTAAAACTGTTAGAAATTTAATAAATCAAAATCAAGATGATGATACTGCAATCACTTCCGACAACAATCAAATAATAACATTTAAAGCCCTTAAAAAACAAGTTCATGATATATCAGGTCAATTAGCAGGTCATGGTATTAACAAAAATGATAGAGCTGTAATTGTTTTGCCTAATGGACCAGAGATGGCGACGGCTTTTCTAGCTATTTCAAGTTATATGTCAGCAGCGCCGCTAAATCCATCATATAAACTAAGTGAATATGAATTTTATCTAAAAGACTTGAAACCAAAGATTGTAATAGTTGAAAAAGAAAGTACTAACGCAGTTGTCGAAGCTGCTAACAAATTAAATATTGAAATATGTGAAATAAAACAAATTAAAGAAGAGCCTAAAGGGATTTTTAATCTTTATGATTCATTTTCAAATTTTGAGGTTTCAGATGAAGAAGATGAAGCTTTAGTCCTGCACACTTCCGGCACAACATCAAGACCAAAAGTTGTTCCTCTCACTAATAAAAATATTTTTTCATCTGCATATAATATTTCAGGCTCCCTGCAATTAACGCCCAAAGATCATTGCTACAATGTAATGCCTCTTTTTCACATACATGGATTAATTGCAATTCTGTGCTCATCTGTTTTTGCAGGTGCGTCTGTTTATGCTAGTAACGGATTTAACGCTTTAAAATTCTTAGATGAAGCAAAAAAAGAAAATATTACATGGTACTCAGGCGTACCTACAATGCATCAAGGAATACTATTAAGAGCTAAAAAAAATGTGAAACTTGCGGAAAGCTTATCACTTAGATTTATAAGGTCGTCTTCTGCTTCTTTACCTCCAGCAGTTTTTGAAGAACTAAAAAATGTTTTCAAAACTACCGTGATTGAGGCTTATGGTATGACAGAAGCAACACATCAAATGACGTCTAACCCATTGCCTCCTAAACAACAAAAAGCTGGTTTTGTAGGTAAACCCGCTGGACCTGAAGTTTGTATTATGGATACCAATGGTAAAATCCAAGCTGATGGAGTTGAAGGAGAGGTTGTTATTAGAGGAGATAACGTAACTAAAGGTTATGAAAACAATGAAGAGGCAAACAAGTCTTCATTTACAAATGGATGGTTCAGAACCGGTGATCAAGGTTATTTTGATAATGATGGTTATTTAAAAATATCTGGACGACTAAAAGAAATTATAAATCGGGGAGGAGAAAAAATTTCTCCTTTAGAAATTGATAATGTTTTAATGGAACATGAGGCTATTGAACAAGTTGTTACTTTTGGTGTTAAAGACAAAATGCTTGGTGAATCTATTGGTGTTGCAATAGTAACCAAAAAAGGAATTGAATGTACTGAAACTGAAATAAAAAATTATGCACGTATGCATTTGGCAGACTTTAAGATACCTAAGCATATACGTTTCTTGGATGAGATTCCTAAAGGCGCCACAGGTAAAATGCAAAGAATAGGCCTTTCACAAAAACTTGGCTTGGAATAGGAAGTCAGAATGATTAAAGTTTGTATATTTGGAGCTGGAGCTATTGGTGGATATATTGGATGCAGTTTAGCCAAAGCAGGTGCAAATGTATCTTTAATAGCAAGAGGGCCCCATAAAGAAGCAATTGAAAAAAATGGATTAGTTCTGATTTCTGACAAAGGAAAAGAAAAATTTAAATTAACAGTTTCAGATAATGCAACACAATTGGGGGAACAAGATTATGTTATAATAGCTGTAAAAGCTCATGCTATTAGTTCAATTGTAGAAAACTTAAAACCACTTTTACACGCTAATACTACCGTTTTATCTGCTGTGAATGGCTTGCCATGGTGGTATTTTTATAAGTCTAATTCAGAAACAATATTAGAGAATACTCATATAGATTCTGTAGATCCTAATGGAATTATTTGGAAAACTATTAATCCTAAAAGAGCACTTGGTTGTGTTGTTTACCCTGCCTGTGAGATTGAAAGTCCAGGTGTTATAAAGCATATAGAGGGAAACAGGTTTAGCCTTGGAGAACCTAATGGATTAAACTCAGAAAGATTAAAAATATTATCGGATCTTTTTATTAAAGGTGGTCTTAAAGCACCACAAAAGAAAAATTTAAGAGATGAAATTTGGATTAAACTTTGGGGAAACTGTTCCTTCAATCCTATTAGCGCTTTAACAGGAGCAAGTTTAGACACAATTGGCAATGATCCAAGCACAAGAAATTTAATTAGACAAATGATGAAGGAATGTCAAAAAGTAGGTGAAGCAATTGGTGTTAATTTTAATGTATCCATTGAGAACAGAATTAATGGAGCAGCTTCAATAAAAGGACATAAACCTTCAACCAGACAAGATATAGAAATGAAGAGACCTTTAGAGATAGATCCTATCATGAGTGCTATAATTGAAATAGCCAATAAACTTAAAATAGAAACACCAATGTTAAAACACATCAACGCTATATTAAAATTAAAAGCTGATTATCTAGACTTATATAAGAGAAATGAATTAATCGAGAAACTAACAATTTAAATTTTCAAAAGGGTTATCCCCCTTTTTATTTTCAATCTCAACCACCCAGCAATCCCTATCTATTTCTATTTCTTTAGAAATTCTAATATCAATCTCATTGACTGACATACTTTTTGAGGAATACAAATCTTCGAAGCTGACTTTGCTTTTATCATTGTCAAAATCATAAGTAATACTCCTTGCAAATAGTTTAGCCTTCCCATCAAGAGTATCAATTTTTACAAAAATAGCTCCTGCATCTCTGTCGCCGCTCTTAACAACATAAGCATTTGTAAAATTTCTTTCGGCGGCCCTGATCCCAGCATTAATTATAATTTCTGACTTTAATTCATTCATAATCTAAGAGACTCAATACAAGTTTAATTAAAAATCAGAACATCTACCTGATTTTTCCCAATCTCCATATCTTGTTGGTTCTAGACCTTTAGGACCACCTGTTTCATTTGGCAAAGAATTATCCTCTGAAGATTTTTCTATATGATCATTTTTATCTACAAGCTTAGTAGGTTTTGTTATTTTTTTTTCCATTATATTTTACTTTCTTATAGCTAAACTTTATCTATCCTATAGCATACTCAGATTAAAAGATAAATAAAACGGATCAGTTTTGAAACCAATTAGAATTCATAATAAAAATCAAGAAAATATAAAAAGTACAAGATTAATTGCTATTAATATTTGGATACTTATTTTTTATAAACATAAAAATCTAGATAAAATTTTAAATACTTCATTTGACTTTAAAAAACTGGAAACTAGAGATAAATCTTTTTTATATTTACTCCTCAATACTGCAATGAGACGACATAATCAGGCTGAAACTATTTATAATAAATATTCAAATTTTGGAATAGATAAGAAAAATAGGTTTTTAAATAGCATACTTACTATGGCAACTATTGAAATAATTTGGCTTAAAAAAGCTCCCTACGCTGTTCTAAATGAGGCTGTAAAAATTTCAAAAAAACTTATGGGAGAAAAACAATCCAAGCTAGTTAATGCCATTTTAAGAAAGATAGTGTTACACATAGATGAGTCTATAAAGTCTATACCTGATAATATTTACAATTTACCAGAATGGCTTTTAAATAGCTGGACCTCTACTTACGGTAAAAAAATTGTAAAAGAAATAGTTGAAATTGCCATGAACCCACCTCCACTTGATATTAAGGTTTCAAATAAAATAAGCAAAAGTCAGATTGAAGAATTAATATCAGAAGTTCAAGGAATAGAAATTTTCCCAAATTTAATTAGATGTAATTACAAAAAACCAGTTGAAACAATACCTTATTACTCTGAAGGGGTTTGGTGGATACAAGACGCAGCATCTCAAGTAGCGTGTAATTTATTGATATCAAAATTAAAAATTCATTTCTCTAAAGAAATTAACAAAATAAAAATTTTAGATATGTGTAGTGCTCCAGGAGGCAAAACAGCACAACTTTTAGACAATGGTATGGAAGTAGTTAGTATTGAAAAAAATAAGTTTCGATCCAAAGAGTTCTTAAGAAATATGAAAAGATTAAATTTCAATCCTTTGTTAATTAATGTTGAAGCAGAAATCTATAAGCCTGAGAATAATTATGATGTTATTTTAATAGACGCCCCATGTTCTTCCACAGGAACTATAAGAAAGAATCCAGATATTTTTATTAAACCTCCCCCAGAGAACTTGAATGGTTTAACATCTCTACAAGACAACATTCTAAAGAATGCTGCAAAAATATTAAATCAAAATGGTCTAATTATGTATGTAACATGCTCTCTTCAAAAAATTGAAGGTGAAAGAAGAATTGAAAAATTTCTTCAAGAAAATGAAAACTTTTCTATTATTCCTTTTCTTCAAAATGAACACCCTAAAATAGAAAGTTGTATTACTGAAAACGGGTTTATTAGAATTCTTCCAAATCATTTTAATTTTAATTATAAAAATGTTATGAATGGTTCGGATGGTTTTTTTATAGCTTTACTAAAAATGGAAAAATAATTTTTATGTTGGGTTTTTTAAATTTAATAACTAACAATTATTTTCTTAAACAAAAACTTAAAATAGAACCTATAAATTCACCTGAAAGAAGACTTACAGATAATTGGCAAGGCGATGCAATTAAAGGCCAAAAAATTATTAGTGGTAAAATTAATCCAAAACAAATCCCTGATTTCAATAACTTTAAGTTTTTAAGAGATTTGAAATCCGAAGGTAGTTTTAAAGCTAGATCATTCGCCCGATCATTAATAGACGAATGGATTGAACAAGACATTAACCTTAGATCTAAAGTATTTGATTCAGAAATAATGGCAGAAAGAGTTAGTTGCTGGTGTTTTAATTATTCTTGGTTTGGTGAAAGTGGCGATTTAAATTTTCAAAAAAAAGTTTTGACTTCGATAGCACTACAAACAAAATTTCTTGAGCTTAAACTTGAAGAAACCCAAAAACCAAATAATCAAATCATTATCATTAAAGGTCTTCTTGTGGCAAAATCAATATTGTATAAGGATATAAATAACATTCATGCAATGTTAGATATAGTTAACGATGCTGTTGATCTTTTGATTAATCCTGATGGCGGACACAAATCAAGAAGCCCCGTCAAACAATTACTTTTACTAAGACAACTAGTTGAAATAAGGTCTATTGTTGCAGTTTTAAAAAATATTGATGCAGAATATTTACACAATCAAACAATCAAAATGGGACAATTTTGTAGAAGCTTTCAAATGCCTGATGAAAACTTTGCGTGGTTTAATGGTGGAGGGTTAGTAGAAAGTAATCTAATTAGGCAAACTTTAAATAGAATTGGTTATAAAAATAGAATTTTTAATGTTGCCAAAGATACTGGTTATTGCAGATTAGCTCTAAACGACACAGTAGTGTTTGTAGATACAGGACTTGAAAAGAAAGTCTCTTCTGATACAAAGGCAAGTCTATTTGCTTTTGAACTTTTTTATAAAAAAGAAAAAATAATATCCAATTTGGGGCAAATAGATGCTCCAAATGTAAAGGGCATGAACAATTCTTTAGCGTCATCGGCCGCTCATTCTACATTAAATATAGATGATCGAAACAATATTGATTTAACGGGCAAAAGAAAAATTGAAATTTTGAATTCAAAATTTTTAAAAACTAAAGAAGGAAACCTAATAGATGTAATGCATTCAGGTTATGAATCAATTTATGGCGTCAACCATAAAAGACAGATTTATGTAACTCAAAATCAAAATGAAATCAGAGGCAAAGATGAAATAATAAGTATTGGAAATGTCGGAACAATACCTAAAAACGCATATATACGATTTCATATTTGTCCAAATATAGAACTCATAAAGACTAGGAATGGATCGATTTTATTAAAACATGAAAAGGGGTTTGTATGGAAAATGACCTCAAACAATCAAAATATTAACATTCAAGACTCAGTCATGTTTGGTCTTAATGGACCTTTCCAATGCAAAGAAATAATGATTACAATGAGGCTTGAGTCAATAAGAGCTTATAAAACAATCTCCTGTAAATGGGCGTTCGAACTTCAAAAATAAATTTTAGTTGACTCTGGTTATCAAAAGAAACTATTTCATTACCAAGTTTAAAAAAGAAATAGATTGTATAATGACCACTTCAAATGTAAGCAATGTTTTCAATGAAAACATTAAAATAAAAAGAGCACTAATTTCTGTCACTGACAAAAGTAATATTGATATATTGGCTCAAAAACTAGTCAGTTTTAATATAGAAATTTTATCTACCGGTGGCACTGCAAAATTTTTAAAAGATAAATCTATACCTGTTACTGATGTCGATCAGAAAACCAATTTTCCTGAAATCTTAGATGGAAGAGTTAAAACACTTCATCCTAAAATACATGGAGGTATTCTTAACAGACGAAATAACCCAACTCACGTTTCAGAAATTAATAAACATGAAATTGAAGATATTGATCTCGTGATCATTAATCTTTACAAGTTCAAAGAAACACTTAGTAAGACTTCGGATAGTGTTAAAATTATTGAGAATATTGATATTGGTGGACCTGCAATGATACGAGCGGCCGCAAAAAATCATGAGTTTGTTACAGTAATTACAGACCCTAAGGATTATGATGTGCTTATAAAACAATTAGATATCAATGGTACAACTTCATATGAATTTAGAAAGGTTCTTGCTGGTAAGGCTTTTAAACTAACAAATGAGTATGATTTGGCAATTTCCAATTGGTTTCACAAAAATGAAAGTTATAGTGATGAATTACCTGAGAAAATTACATTAGAATTAGATAAATCACTTGAAATGAGATATGGAGAAAATCCACATCAAAAAGCTTCTTTTTATAAAACTTCAGACAGTAGAATAGGTGTTGCTAAATCTATACAATTGCATGGAAAGGAGCTCTCATATAATAATATAAATGATGCTGATGCAGCTTTTGAGCTGATTTGTGAATTTGAAAAACCAGCAGTAGCAATTATAAAACATGCAAACCCATGTGGAGTTGCTGAAAATGATGATATTGACAAGGCATGGGAAAATGCCCTTCTAACAGATCCGGTAAGCGCCTTTGGTGGGATAGTTGCTATAAATAGAAATTTAACTTTAAATTTAGCTAATAAATTGAAATCATTATTTTTAGAAGTGATAATTGCTCCAAGCGTTGATAAAAGCGCACTAGAGATATTTAATGAAAAGCCAAATGTTAGAATTTTAGCATCTAACTCTATTCCAGCGCCTAATGAAAATGGTTTAACCATTAAATCTATTGCAGGAGGTATGCTCGTTCAAACTCGAGATAATCATATTTTGGATAAAAATAATTTAAAATTTGTTACTGAAAAAAAACCTACAGAAGATGAAATTAAAAACCTTCTTTTTGCTTGGAAAGTTGCAAAACATACTAAGTCCAATGCAATTATTTATGCAAAAAATCTTCAAACTGTTGGAATTGGAGCTGGTCAAATGAGTAGAATTGATTCTACAAAGATAGCTATCGAAAAAGCTAAACAGTCAGCTTTAATTGCTAACCTAGACTATTCTATGATTCATAAAAGTGTGGTTGCAAGTGATGCCTTTTTCCCATTTGCAGATGGTTTGATAGCTGCCGCAGATGCGGGGGTAACAGCCATAATACAGCCTGGAGGCTCCATTAGAGACAAAGAAGTTATTGACGCTGCAAATGAAAGAAATATTGCAATGGTTTTTACCTCAATCAGACATTTTAGGCATTAACATTTTATAATATTATCATGTTCAAGTTGTTTTATAATTTTTTTCATAATGCTTGGCAAAGCCAAATCTTTTAATTTTTTGGCTTTAACAAACTTATAATTTTTTGCGAACGAACTGTTTTCTAAAAACAAATCTTTTTTAATTGACGAAGTCGCAATGGAAACATTTAATTTGAAATGTGTAAACGTATGAACTATTTCGCTATCAATGATTTGCCACTCAAAATTAAATAAAGAGTCTTTTACATCAATAAATTTGGGCTTTTCAACAAATCTATTTTCTGCTTCATACCACCCTACGGAAGGTATGACATCCATATTAGCTAAAAGCCCTTTATCTTTATTAGTTGTAACAAGAACATCACCATTTTTATTTAGTAAACAATAAAACAAGCCAAATCTTTCAGGTTTTTTTATTTTTACACCTTTTTTGGGATATTCTTTTGCAGACAAATCACCCCCAACTTCACAAAAATCTATAATAGGACATTTGGAACATCGTGGATTTTTAGGAATACATATTAAAGACCCTAAATCCATAAGAGCTTGAGCATAATCTCCATATCTTTCCAACGGCAAATATTTTTCTGAATAATCAAATATTTGATGTTTTGAATCTTTAAGAGGTGTTTCAATTTTGAATAGCCTTGAAAAAATTCTTTCGATATTACCATCTACAACATTTGCCCTACCACCAAATGCAATAGCAATTATTGCAGATGATGTGTACTCGCCAATTCCAGGAAAGCTTAATAAAATTTGTTTATTATTTGGAATAATACCATTGTGATATTTTAAGATCTGTTTGGCTGTTTCATGTAAATTTTTTGCTCTTCTATAATAACCTAAACCAGACCATTGTTGAGAAATTTCTTGAAAATCAGCATTTGCTAATTTTTTAATAGATGGCCATTTTTTAACAAATTTTAAAAAATAAGGAATAACTGTTTTTACAACAGTTTGTTGTAACATGATCTCCGACAAATAAACGAAATATGGATTAGGTTTTTCACCTACCATAGCTCTCCAAGGTAAATTTCTTCTATTATTGTCATACCAATACAATAACTGCTCAGAAAATGTTTTGTTGTTATTTCTTTTTTTCATAAATGAATATATATATTAAATATGATTGAAATTGTTATTTAAAAAATGAAAACTCTTTTAAAAATTACAGAAAAAATTGTCGAAAAAAAAATTAGCCGACTAGGTTCAATACAAACACATATATTACTAAATTGGCATCATATAGCAGAGCAATATGCAGAGATAGCTTTACCAGAATCTATAAAATTTTATAATAAAAAAAAAAATGATGGGCAAATTACATTAAAAGTACAAAGTGGATTTGGTCCTGAAATTCAGATGGCTATACCCTTTTTATTAAATCAAATAAATGCGAGATTTGGATATAAAGCAATTTCAAAAATTAAAATTTTGCAAGCTGACATAGGTTTCATTAATAAAGAAGAAAAAGTTACTAATAAAAATATATTAGAAAATAGTAAAACTTTTTTATCTGACGAGCTTCACGATAATGAATTAAGGTTGGTAATGAGGAAGTTTGAACTTTCTAGAAAAATTTTACCTTCATAATTAAAAATCTATTATTTTTTGATTTAGTTTTGATATAAAGATATATTCTTAATATATATAAATCGAAGGGTAATATATTGAAAAAAAATTTCGTGATAGTTAGAAGAAATTTCTTATTTGGTTTTACAACATTTTGTTTATTACCTAAAACTATATTAGCAAAACAAAATAATGATGCATTAAAAAGACATTTTTTAGGATCAAACAACGCACCAATTAAAATAAAAGAATACTTTTCATTAACTTGTGGTCATTGTGCAAATTTTCATAACAAAACACTCCCTCAATTCAAGAAAAAATATATTGATACAGGAAAAGTACAATTAGAATTTGTTGACTACCCTCTTGACAGGCTTGCTATCATTGCGGCTGCATTGGCAAGAACAATCCCTACGGAAAAAGGTTACATTGAAGCAATAGCAATCCTATTAAAAAAACAAAAACAATGGGCCTATTCCAAAAAACCAATTGTTGAATTACAGTCAATTTCAAAGTTATTTGGAATTAGCTCAAAAAATTTTGATACAACTATTCAAAATGTACCGCTTATGCAAAAAATTGTTAACAAAATGGAAAAAGAAACTAAGAGTTTTAATATAGAATCTACACCTACTTTTATCATTAATAATAAACATAAAATTTCAGGTGCTTTGACATTTGAAGAGTTTGAAAAAAAACTGCTTGAACTGACAGAATATAAAAACTCTTAATTTTTTAAAAGGTAATTGTATGAAATTTAAATCCATAAGAATATCCGGATTTAAATCATTTTTAGAATCAACTGAAATACCTATAGATAATGGCTTAACAGGTATTGTTGGCCCCAATGGTTGTGGAAAATCTAATATTGTTGAAGCAATGAAATGGGTAATGGGTGAAAACTCAGCAAGGCAGATGCGTGGAGATGGGATGGATGATATAATCTTTTCTGGAACTAATGAGCGCCCAGCAAGAAATTTTGCTGAAGTTTCTATAAAATTGGATAACACAGAAAAAAAAGCTCCTTCCAATTTTAACCACTTTGACGAAATTGAAATTTCAAGAAAAATTGAACGAGAAAAAGGTTCTATATATAGAGTTAATGGTAAACAGGTTAGATCAAGAGACATACAATTAATATTTGCTGACAATGGTACAGGAGCAAGGTCTTCTGGTATTGTTAGCCAGGGTAGAATTTCTCAAATAATAGACTCTAGTCCTGAAAACAGAAGAGTAATCCTAGAGGAAGCTGCTAATATTAAGGGCTTACATAGCAGAAGGCATGAAGCCGAGTTAAAGCTTAATGGTGCTACAGATAATTTAAGTAGGCTCTTAGATATTGAGCAAACATATAACGAACAATTGGTTGAATTAGAAAAACAAGCAAGAAAAGCTTCACGATACAGATCTGTTGGTGAACGCTTAAGAAAAGCCGAGTCAACACTATTTATTAAGCTTTTAAATTCATCAGAAACGGATCTTAAAAACTTTAAAAATGAGCTTGAAATAGCTACTGATAGAGTTAACCAAGCCCAACTTGATGTATCAAAAAACACAAAGTCTAAATTAGTAGCATTTGATAAAATTCCAGAGTTAAAGAAAATTGAAGCGGAAAAAGCTGCTTTTTTACAATCTTTAAATATAAATAAAATTAGATTGGAAGAAGAAAAATCATCAGCAAATAAAACCTTAGATAATATTTTTAATCAAATATCACAAATTGAAATTGATATAGAAAGAGAAGAAGAAATTAAAGAAGATTCAAAAAAGAGCTTACTAAATTTAGAAGATGAAGAAAAAAAATTAAAAACTGAATCTAAAGCTTTTGAAGGAAAAATTGATCAAGCAATTAGTCTAGTTAAAGAACTTAAAAAAAAATCTGATGAGGCGGACCAAGATTTGTCCTCAATAAATTCAAAAATATATTCTATAAATTCTAATAAAGAAAATATTGAGAAACGTATTACTGACTTAAAAGAGAAAATAAAAAAATCTGAATTTCAGATTCCTCAATTTAATATATTAGAAGAAGAAAAAAGTTTTAAAGAAAATAAAGCAAAGATAATTAAGGGTAGAAAATTATTAGAAGAGAAAAACAAATTATTACTTACAAAGAAAAATGAATATGAAGCAATTAAAAAAATACTGAATGATTTAAACAAAGCAAAAACCGAAGCCGATTATAAAGTTAACATTACAAAAGCAGAATTAAACTCACTTTCATCTTTGCTTGGTCATGATACATCAAGTAAGGAAACATTAGAAAATAGCATTGATAGTTTTGCTAGCTTAGAAAAATCAATAGGTTCAATTTTAGGGGAAACTCTCTTAGCACCAGTATTATCTAATTTAGACACCCCAAAAAACACCCCCTTTTGGAGAAAAAATTTAAAAGGAATTATTGAAACAAAACTTCCTGATGGAGTTAAACCAATAATTAAAAATATAAAAAATAATTCAATATTAGACCTTGCTTTATTAGGCGTTGGGATTGTTGATAACGAAGAAATTGCATTTAAACTTCAGGATAAATTATCTTTTGGACAAGCCTTAACAACTGTTGAAGGCGGTTTATGGAGATGGGATGGCTTTGTTCAGCCACCTCAAGTTCAAAATAGCTACTCAGAAAGGCTACAAAACATTGCCAAACTTAGGTCTTTAGAAAAGGAATTTCCAAATCTAGAAAACAGACAAAAAAGTATTCAAAGTAAGATAGATAAGAACGAATTATACATTAATGTTATAGAAAAAAATATTCTAGAATTAGAAAGTCAAATTTATGATTTGATAGAAGCAAATAATAATTTAAATTTATTGAATACAAAAATTGAATCTAAGATTGGCTCATCAAAAATTTTGGTAAAAGAGCATCAAAATATTATTGATCTCTCTAACAAAGAGCTAAATTTATTAAATAAAGAACTAATCAATTCCAGTAATTTACCACTTTTACTAACAGAAGAATTAAAGATAAGAAACATTGCAGATCAATGTAGAAATTCATTAACTGATGCCATGGCAGCTGAACAACAAGTAAGGAATCATGAAAGTTACCAATCTAGAAACCTACTTCAAATTAAAAATCAAAAAAATAATTGGGAAAAAAGAGAAGATGAGGCAATTGCCCGTTTATTAACATTACAAAATAGACAAAAAAGTCTTTCTGAAGAAAAACAAAAACTTATGAATCTTCCTGACAATTTCAAAAAAAGAGAGGATGAGTTAAATTTAGAAATCAACAAAGCATTACAATTAAGAAATAAAGCTGCCGATAATTTAGTTGAAGCTGAAACTAATTTAAATGAATTAGAAAAATTAGAAAAACTAAGTGAACAAAACATGTCATCGTTACGCGAAGAAATGATTAAAATTGAAGCTAAACTTAATCTTTCAAAATCTCAGGTTAAAAACATTGAAGAAAGAGTATGGGAAAAACTAAGAATTAATACTGACCAATTATATGAAATAGCTAATTTAGATAAAAACGATGAAATAGACATATCAATTGATGCTCTCGAAAAAACAGTGCACCGTTTAATAAATGAAAGAGATTCTATCGGAGCGGTAAACCTTCGTGCAGAAGAAGAAATGAAGGAAATGAGAGATAAAATCAAAACAATGTCTGATGAGAGAATAGACCTTGAGCAAGCTATCGATAAGTTAAAAACAGGTATTTTTGAACTTAATAAGGAAGGACGACAAAGGTTAAAAGAAAGCTTTGAAGAAGTTAATAAAAATTTTAAGAATTTATTCCAAAAACTTTTTGGAGGAGGTAATGCAGAATTAAAATTAATAGGCAATGAAGACCCTTTACACGCAGGTTTAGAGGTTTTAGCAAGCCCTCCAGGGAAAAAAATGCAACTGCTGTCACTTTTATCTGGAGGTGAACAAGCATTGACTGCAATTTCACTTATATTTTCTGTGTTTTTGTGTAATCCTGCACCAATATGTATTTTAGATGAAGTTGACGCACCTCTTGATGATTCTAATGTTGGTAGATTCTGTAATTTATTAGAAAAAATAGTAGAAGAAACAGACACTTATTTCATGGTAGTTACTCATCATAGACTAACCATGGCTAAGATGGATAGACTCTTTGGAGTTACCATGGAACAAAAAGGGATAAGTAGGTTAGTCGCAGTAAATTTAGAACAAGCAAATAGAATAAAAAAAATTGCATAATTAATCTTTTTTTTAAAGTAAACTCTTGACTTATTTGTAAGCTCAAAATAGTTTAAGCTCGCTTATTAAGTGTAAATGAAAGCTAATTATGAGCTCGTTGAAAAATGATAAAACTTTGACGGAAAGAATTGATATTGCAATATCTAAAGAGGAAAAATTTAATAAGGACAATAGCAACAATAAATCGCTAGTTAATATGTTTTCTAGAGTTGCCACAGAATTGCTTGCGGGACTTCTGATTGGTGCTGGAATAGGTTGGACAATTGATCAATGGTTAGGAACAATTCCCTGGTTTTTAATTATTTTTTTTCTTCTTGGTGGGGCAGCTGGAATACTTAATCTCTGGAGAGTAGTTACTGGAAAGGGGTTGAAAATTGGATACTTTAAATAATTATTATAGAATATTAAAATGAATTCACCTGTAGAACAATTTACCATTAAAACGTTGTATGAAATAAACTTAATGGGTATCGATGTATCTTTTACTAATGCATCATTATTTATGATGTTATCTATTTTTTGTTCAGTGGGTTTTTTATATATAGGAGCAAAAAAACAATCACTTGTTCCAAACAGATTTCAGTCTTTAGTTGAATTATCTTATGAATTTGTTGCTAATATGGTTAAAGAAAATGCTGGCAAGGGAAGCCAAGCTTATTTTCCATTCATTTTTACATTATTTATGTTTATTTTATTTGGTAATTTACTAGGGATGATCCCTTACAGTTACACTTTTACATCTCAAATAGCAGTTACTTTTACATTAGCAGCTATAATATTTTTAGGTGTTACTTTAATTGCTCTGTTTAAGCATGGTTTTAAATTTTTTACATATTTTTTCCCATCTGGAGTGCCTATAGCTCTTGCCCCCCTTCTTATTCCAATTGAAATAATTTCATATTTTATACGTCCAATTAGCTTGTCTGTAAGACTATTTGCTAACATGTTAGCAGGTCATACTATGATGAAAGTTTTTGCAGGTCTCATAATTATGATGGGTTCTGCTGGTGGTCTTTTGAAAGTTGGAGCTTTATTACCACTAATGGCAGTAATTGGTTTGACAGGACTTGAATTTCTAGTAGCAGCTCTTCAAGCTTACGTATTTAGTATTTTAACATGTATGTATTTGCATGATGCATTACATTTACACTAATTCATGACTAAAATTTAAAACTGAAAGGAAAATAAAATGGAAATGGATGCCGCAAAATTAATAGGAGCTGGTTTAGCAGTTATAGCTTTAGCTGGTGTTGGTGTAGGTATAGGTAATATATTTGCGTCATTAGTAACAGCAGTTGGACGAAACCCAGCAGCAAAAAATGAAGTTTTTGGCATAGCTATTCTTGGTTTTGCTCTTACAGAAGCTGTCGCACTTTTTGCACTAGTAATTGCACTACTTCTCCTGTTTACGTTTTAATAATTAGAATTAAGTACCTGTAGTTTATTAACTATAGGTACTTTTTAATCAAAAAGAATAAAAATGACAAATTTTAGAATTAAGTGTTTTATCTTTGCTATAATAACCTTTTCTTACCCTGCTATTGGTTCTGAAACTAAAGGAGGCCTACCTCAATTAGATTTGACCACTTACCCATCCTTAATATTCTGGTCAATTATTTCATTATTAATTGGTTATTTTCTAATGAGGTACTTAGTAACACCAAATATTAAATCTATCCTGAACTCCAGAGAAACAAGCATTCAAAATGATCTAGTTAAAGCTAAATCTTCAAGTCAAGAAGCTGATAAAATAAAACAAACTCTTATTAAAAATCAGGAAGAGATAAAATTAAAGTCACAATCAGTAATCAATAATGCATTATTGGAAGCTAGAGAAATGATTGAAAAGGATGAGAAAGATATTTCAAATAAATTAGATCAAAAAGTTTCTAAATCTGAAAATAAAATAATTAATACGCAAAAAAAAGTTATTGATGAGGTTATAAGTTCTGCTGAAGAAATAACTACCAATGTTGTTAAAAAATTTACAAACTTAACATGTGATAAAGCTGAAATTGAGAAAGCTGTCAAATTAGCCTCTAAAAGAATATTAATGGAGAAATAGATGTATCTCGACGAAACAGCATGGGTAGCAATAGCATTTATTCTTTTTATTATTTTGGTGTGGAAAAAAGGCAGTCAAGCAATTACTTCTCTATTAGACAATAGATCATTATTAATTAAAAATGAGTTAGATCAAGCTAAATCACTGAAAGAAGAAGCGTTGGAGGAACTCAGGCAATCTCTACAAACACAAAAAAATATTTCAGAAGAAGCTGATAAAATCCTTAAAGAAGCAAAAGAGAATGCTAAAAGAATAATTGAAGAAGCTAAAATTAAATCTTCTGAAATTATAAAAAGGAAAGAAGATCAAGCTGAACAGAAGATTTTAGCTTTAGAAAATGATGCGATTAATAATATAAAAAAAATTACAGGCAATATTATCATAGAATCTTCAAAAATTTATATAAATGATAAAATTGACAAAGAAGAAAATTCTAAATTAATTACAAAGTCTTCTAGTGAGATAAAATCAATTTCAATTAATTAGATTTTCTATTTAATACCTAATAAGACTTCACCACCCTTAGGCACACTCAAATTAAATTGCGTCGATCTGTCAACAATACGACTATTTTTTAACATAAATTGTGAGTAAGAAAAATCATCTCTTTCATATTCATTCTTAGACGCATCTAAAGAAACAACTGATATATTTACAGGAACATAATCTTCAATACTAGTATCGTTCCTAATGGCTCTTATATTGATAGATAACTCCATATCAACATCATTGTTGTCATCAGTACAATATGTTTGCACTCCTCTTATACCAATATATACAGGTATATTTTTTTCTGATTTGACAACAACTTCTGCAGCTTCTTTAAACGATGTTAATTTCGGACAATCTATTACTTCTTTTTTAATTGCTGAACAACTACTCAATAATAAGAACATAAATATTTTAACCAATTTATTCATTAATATCTTCCTATATGTAAAAAAGTTGGTTCTTAGATTAATCTTTATTGACGTAATCAATGTAATACATCAAAAGTAAATTATGAAGAAACAAAATATAAATTTATATTTAGCATCTCCTAGAGGTTTTTGTGCAGGTGTTGATAGGGCTGTAAAGATCGTTGAAGAAACTATCAAAAAATTTGGTTCACCAGTTTATGTAAGGCATGAAATAGTTCATAATAAAGATGTCGTTAATTCATTAGCTAAAATTGGTGCTGTTTTTGTCGAAGAGGTACATGAAGCACCAAAAGATAGACCAATTATATTTTCGGCACATGGTGTTCCTAAATCGGTAGTTAATGAGGCCAAACAAAGAAAGATGATTTCAATTGACGCCACTTGTCCCTTAGTGACTAAAGTTCATAACGAAACTATTAGACATTATAATCTTGGAAGACATATATTATTAGTTGGACATAGAAACCACCCAGAGGTTATAGGTACGATGGGTCAAGTACCTAATGAATTTGTTTCTCTTATTGAAACAATTGATGATGCAATTAACATCAAGGTTAAAAACACAGAAAAATTAGCTTACGCTACACAGACAACCTTATCACTTGATGACACTAAAGAAATACTCACAGTTTTAAAAAAAAGATTTCCTTCAATAAAAGGACCTAATTCTGAAGATATCTGCTATGCAACAACTAACAGACAACAAGCTGTAAAATCAATGGCTAAACTTTGTGATACAATTTTAGTAATAGGTGCTCAAAATTCTTCTAACTCTCTTAGATTAGTTGAGGTTGCCTTAAGCCATGGGGTTAAAACAGCCCAACTTATTCCTGATGAATACACTTTGAACAAATTTCTTGAGAGTTTTAATCCTTCATTAACACCTAATCTTGGGTTAACCGCTGGCGCATCTGCACCTGAGACTTTAGTACAAGTTTTGATATCCAAACTAAAAAAAGATTTTGAAGTTAATCTTGTAGATCATACCGTTACAAAAGAAAACGTTACGTTTAATTTACCAAAAATTTTAAGATAAAAAGTAAGGTAATAAGTTGGCTGTTTATACAGATTTGCATAAAGAACAATTAATAAAACTTTTAAAACTTTATGATATTGGAAATTTAATTTCATATGAAGGGATTACAGAAGGTATAGAAAATAGTAATTTTTTTGTGAAAACTACACGCGGAAAATTTATACTTACTATTTTTGAAAATAGGGTAAACAAAAACGAGTTACCCTTTTTTTTAGAAATAATGACACACTTAAGTAAAAAAAAATTCTTATGCCCTTATCCAATAGTTGATTTAAAAAATGATTATATTCATGAGTTATCTGGAAAGCCTTCTATAATTGTTAATTTTCTTGAAGGAAAATCTAAAATTAACATTAGAAAAAAAGATTGCTATAAAGTTGGATCATATATGGGCTACATGCATAAACAAAGCTATGATTTTCCTTTTGAAAGAAAAAACTCTTTGTCAATAGATGGGTGGAAAGAGTTAATTCATAAATGTTCTGAGTCAATACCTAAAAGTTTGTTAACTGATTTAGGAACTAACTTAATTGAAGATTTACAAAAAACTCTTTATTTTTGTGAAAAAAATTGGCCATTTCATCTTCCAAAAGGTTTCATTCACGCTGACATGTTTCCTGATAATGTTTTTTTTCTTAATGACAAAATATCAGGAGTTATTGATTTCTATTTTAGTTGCTCTGATATTTTAACTTATGACTTAGCTATAGCTGTAAACGCATGGTGTTTTAACGAACATAATGTTTTTGATTCCCAAAAGTATGATTCATTGTTAGAAGGCTATAATTCTCAAAGAAAGTTAAATCAAGATGAAATATTATATTTACCTCTTTTATCTCAAGCTGCCTCAATGCGATTTTTACTAACACGACTTTATGACTGGGTTAATACTCCTGAAGATGCAGATGTAATACCAAAAGATCCTAAAGAATACATTATAAAATTAAAACACTTTACTAATATTGTAGAAAAAATTGAATATAACTAATAGTGAAATATGAGTGATATAATAACTATATATACTGATGGTGCTTGTTCTGGAAACCCGGGCAAAGGTGGCTGGGGTGCTGTTATTATCATAGGAAAAGAAGAGATTTTTTTATCAGGTTTTAAAACTCTAACAACCAATAATCAAATGGAACTCACAGCAACAATAGAAGCTTTAAAAAATATAAAAAAAACAAGCAATATACACTTATACACTGATTCTCAATATGTTAAAAATGGTATTAATCAATGGATATTCAATTGGAAGAAAAATGGATGGATAACAGCAAATAAAAAACCTGTAGCTAATAAAGAATTATGGATTGAGTTAGACACATACGTAGCAACCCATAAAGTGAAATGGTTTTGGGTTAAAGGTCACTCTGGTGATCATTATAATGAAATCGCAGACAAATTAGCCGTTAGTGCAATGCATAAAAATAATTAGATAATTATAAATTATTTAAAATATTTTCTGCAGTCGAGACCTCAAATGCTCCAATTTCTTCTACAAATATTTTTTGGATTACGTTGTTATCTACTATAATAGCAAACCTTTTACACCTATGACCTAAAACTTTTCCAAAATTATGATCTAATCCTAATGACTTTGAAACAGAGCAATCTGAGTCTGACAGCATATGAATTTTGTCGTTAACACCACTTACCTCACCCCAAGCTTGCATAACATGTGGGTCATTAACAGCCATGCAAGCTATTTTGGAAACACCTTTTGAAATTATTTTTTCATAATTATTAATAAAACCAGGTAAATGTTTTGCTGAACAAGTTGGTGTAAATGCACCTGGCAAAGCAAACAAAACTACTTTGCCAGATTTAAAGTACTCCTCTGTAGTAATTTCTTTTAGACCCTCTTGGTCTTTTGTTCTAAAAATTCCAGATGGAAAACTATCTCCAGCTTTCAAAGACATATAAAACTCCTTATTAATTTAACTAATACATTTAACTTATAAATTACTTTTTTTAAATATAATTTATTGAACTAAATCAATATATTCCTTTATAATATTTTTCGTTAATATCTCAGGTAAAATTTTACCATTTGGAAAAGAAGGGCTATAAATTTCATTGTAAGGAATACCATAACGCTTTTTTATAGTTAAGAATTCCTTAATTTTATTATCTGGTGTAGTCCAATCTAACTGTAATAAAATTATATTATTTTTCTTAAATAAATGAATAATTTCTGGGGTATCTAAAACAAGTTTTTTATTAACTTTACATGTTAGGCACCAATCTGCTGTGATATCTACAAAAATAGTTTTACCTTCTTTCGCTAATTGACTTGGGTACTGTAAATTTTTATCAATATCCCATCTCATTTCTTTATACTGTTTTGGGTTAGATAATTCGTTTTTAGGTTGAAGCAAAGTGAATAAGATACTCATTAACCAGAAAGAAGTAATTAAAAGGAAAAAAGCCATAATTTTTTTAAATATAATTAACCAA
>CAKZQZ010000057.1 GCA_937142855.1 uncultured Alphaproteobacteria bacterium
GCTAAAGTTTCAACTGGACGAGAATAACCTTTTTTATTTTCACCAATAAAATAACTTCTAAATTGAGTATCTACAGGAGCATTATCAATTTCTAAGTCATCTTTAGTACTATCTACAGGACGTCCTAAAGGGTCTAAAATTCTTCCTAATAAACCTACCCCAACATTAATACTAACGATACCTCCTTTAGTAATCACACGATCTCCTACTTTTACGAAACGTTCGTTACCAAAAATAACAATCGAGGTTAAATCATTTTGAATACCCACGATCATACCATCCATATATTTTACAGGACCTTTTAAATTTTGCACACGGTCAAATGAAGGTAAGAAGATAATTAATTCACCAAAACTCGCAAAGTCTAAATCACGAACAAAAGCAACTCCATCTTTTACCATTTTTACCACTCCAAAAGGAATAGGATTTGCAACATTTTTTTGTTGGTTGAGAGCTAAATTCTCAGCCATTTTATGTTTATATTTGAAATATTCTAAAGAACCTTAAATTATTTTTAAGGTTTTTTAGAATAAGAAAGTTTAGAGTTAACTTATTAGTTTAAGCTAACTCTCTCTCATATAGTAATTTAAAATTAATACTATAAAGATTTTTTAGCTTGTTCTAAAATATTTAAACTTTGACTATGGAAAGTTTCTAAAATACTAGACGAGTAAATACCCATATATAAAACTAAAAAACTTAGAATACTAAATAAATAAACTTCTTTACGAGTTAAATCAAAACTTTTTGTAATTGTTAAATTTTTTAAATTACCAAAAAAAATACGATTATAAGTTCACAAAGTGTAAACAGCACCTAATATCATACTGAAAGAAGCAAAAAAAACCACCATAGGACTAGCCTGAAATGAACCAGTTAAAATTAAAAATTCTCCTACAAAACTACTTGTACCTGGAAAACTAATATTTGCCATAGAAAATAATAAAAAGAATATTGCTAATAAAGGATAAACACTAGCTAACCCTCCAAAATATTTTAATGATCGGATATGGTACCTTTCATATAATGTACCTACACAAAAAAATAGAGCTCCTGATACTACACCATGGCTTAACATTTGAAATAAAGCACCTTCTAAACTTTCAATTTTTAAAGCCATTACACCAAGTAAAACTACGTTCATATGACCTACTGATGAATAAGCAATTATTTTTTTCAGATCAATTTGCCTAATAGCAGTAAAACAGGTATAAATTATACCAAAAATACTAAAGGTATAAACTAAAGGAGTAAAATAATAAGTACCATAAGGGAATAAAGGTATGGAAAATCTAATAATTCCATAAATACCTAATTTTAATAATAAAGCTGCTAATAAAACAGAACCTACAGTAGGAGCCTCAACATGAGCTTCAGGTAACCAAATATGTAAAGGGAAAAGAGGAATTTTTGCGGCAAAAGCTATAAAAAATGTAGTTCATAAAAATTTTTGCTCTTCTTTAGTAAAAAACACCGTAAGTAAGTATTGATAATTAGTTAAACCAGTTTTCGAAACAATATATAATATATTAAAAAACATAAATATTGAACCAAAAATAGTATAGATAGAAATTAAATAACTTGCACGTACTTTACGTTCACGAGAACCTCAAATCAAAATAATAAAATAAATAGGAATTAAAGTAGCTTGCTCTGTCAATATCACTCTTAAATTCAGAAGCCACCTTCGTTATTGGCATTAATTTTTCTATTTCATTAAATGGAAGTAAAAAACTTACCCCTGCCCAATTAACAGGCCCTGAGTAATTTTCTGCAAAACTTCGAAAAGAAAAAGAACTTGCAAGAATTGTTGAAGTCAAAAGTTTATTAAAATTTCTTCTTTTTATTTTCATATTGTTAGCCTATTTTATTAGACTAAATTATAACATCTTTTATTAAATTGACTCAACAATATTCTGTTTGATACTGGCTTATTGTTAATAACTATTTTATCTAAATAGAATTTATTATTTTCAATTAGGTACTCGCCTTTAATTTTTTTAATTTTTAGATTATTTCTTTTAGATATATTTAATAAGTATCCAATTATGTAAGCATCAGTATTTTTATCAAAAATTCTTAAATGACGTCCCTTTTCATTATTGAGGTATTTTATACTTATTTGTTTGATAATGTTATTTTCAATACTTGAATAAACATTATTAGGCATCCTTATTATACTAGAATATTTTTCAGAAAAATCATTTCTATTAATTAAACCATTAAGACCAAATATTTGATTGTTGTTGTTCAATAAAACAGTCTGGCTGAATAAACATTCAGTAAGAATTTTATAAATTTTATCATGCGTTTTATTTTCTAGAGGCCATCTAAATTCAATTGTAAAATCATCTTTTATATTTTCTAAAGCTTTTTTGCCATCATCTATTAACTTAGATTTATCAAATTTTACGAGTTCTTTATTTAATACATTTACATTAAACTTGTCCTTAGTAATTCTTAAAGAAGTTTTTTTAATAGGTTTTATTGATATAGATTCAATTTTCTTTTCCAAAATAACAGGTTGTAAAATTGAACGATTATTTGGTTTTTTAATTAAATTTTGAACTCTTATATCATTGTAATCGATAGGTTTTATTTTCATACTCTGAAGAACTTGATTTTTAGGATTATTATTTTTTATAGGTGATAACTTAAAATTTTTCTTCTTTTCAAAATTAAGATTTCTTTTTTCCAACTTCGGAAGAGAAATGTCTTTAATTATTAAATCATTTTTTAAGTTTACCATTTCAACTTTCGGTAAAAGTTTATTTTTCTTTTCTATTGCAACCTTTTTTTCATCAATCGAATGGATTGAATTTAAAAAAATATAAGTAACAAATATAATTGATGCAGTTATATTGATATATATAGTGGTTCGATTAATGCTCATTATTATTTCAATGTTTTGAGGTGCAGTAATTCCATATCGATAATCAATTCAGCAAGAGCGTTCTCTCTTTCATCTAGTGACATGAATTTTTTATCAGAAATTTTAACTTTCTTATTTATCTTTTCTTTTTCAAAAAACTCACCATCAACAGTTTTAACTTTTTCTTGAAATGAATTTTTATTTTTAGCTTCTAGAATATCATTAATAATTTTCTTAATCTCATTATCAACTGTTTTTTTTTCTTTGTCTTCATTGATATCTGAACTCGCTATTTTTGTATTTTCTTTAGCCTTAATTTCATTCGTGACTTTTTTATCTTTATTAAGATTGGTGTCTGTATTTACTTTTTTAATTTCATCAGGTTTTTTTTTAATTTCATTATCCTCAATTAATTTATTATTTGATGTAGCTTTTTTAATAGTTTTAACTACTTCTTCTTTAGAAAGATTAGTTATTTTTTCTTTTGTATTTGAAAACCATTGATTAAAATTTTCATTGGGCTTTGAGGTTAACATATAACCAAGAGAACATAATAC
>CAKZQZ010000058.1 GCA_937142855.1 uncultured Alphaproteobacteria bacterium
GAAAAATTACTGAATATATAGGGAATAAAAAATAAAAAAAGGCTTGCTTAATAATTAGCAAGCCTTTCCTTTAATTTGGAATATTATAACAAACCAATCTTTTTCATATAAGCTAAGTTTGAATCTAAAGCTTCTTTAGCAAGTGGGCTTTTTGAAGCAGCTGAATTCCATGCATCAACAGCAATTTTTCTGAACTTTGCTCTTTCGCTTACCGGCCAATCTATAATTGTTAAATCACCAGCAGCTTTGTCTTTAGCAACCTGTGCTCTACCTTCCAAGCCTGCATCTCTTAATTTTGCAGTCCAAGTCCAATAAGTCCATACTGTTAAAGCTGTTTGATTTTGCTTGCTTAACTTATTAAAAGTTTTTTTGTTAATAATTGTCTGAAGGTTAGCCATAGAGTGGATACCTGGATATAACGGGTATTTTGCAATCTTATGGAAACCACTAGCGTGATTATTAATATAAACAGAAGCATCTGCCGCATCAACAATACCCTTTTCTAGTGAAGTGTATACTTCTGAAAAGGGGAGTGAAGAAGGTGAAGCACCTGCTCTTCTAAAAACATCAGCTGCTAAACCTTCAGGTGATCTAATCTTTACACCCTTAAGGTCTGCCACACCATTAATTGGCACTTTTGAAACAAGAGCTTCCTTACCATATGGACCACAACCCAAGACATGGATTTTTCCAGGCAAAACGCTATCGTATATTTTTTGTAGCATTTCTTTACCACCACCGTGCATACAATACTCTTGATACTGTTTAGGCGTGTCATATCCTGCAATCAAGTCACCCATGATAGCAAAAGCAGGATCTCTTCCTGCGAAGTAAGCTATTGCATTGAAGTCTCCATCTAAAATGCCATTAGCTACAGCATCAATAGTTTCTCTATGAGGTACAACAGACTTTGTAGGTAACCCCTCTATTTGAAGTTCCCCATTTGTTAAATCTGACAATACTGGAGCATGTTTTGCCATATAGGTATGCGCCCAGTCACCTGCCTTTGAACTCATTTGAAATTTTAGTTTTTTAGCACTTGCAGCACCAGTAAAGCTTAAGCCTGCAACTACTAAGGCACTTATTAAATATTTTTTCACTTATTCCTCCTCTATATAATTGTGAAAATCAACTAAAGCCATCAGCTATGTAAAACATTAGCCATGTAATAAAAGTGGCAAAAGCTACTCCAGCCACCCAAGCCCAGGGTCCATAAGCATCAACATGATCACTTCTAACTGGTTTTGCCATCTTTTCCTCCTTGGTTCTTGACATAGTTAAATTAATGTCTCTAATAGTATTTATTAGTTAATAATTCTATGATAATTGCAAGTTAAAAAAAATTTTTATTAGAATTTATTTGGGGGAATATTAATGTCAGAAATGATCCAAAAAAAAGATGTTGATCTCGACAATATGGAAGAATTTAAAGCTGGTAATGACAGCTTTGCCTTTTTTGATCATTTCAGCAAATTTTCAGGTTTAGCCGTTGCTCAATTATATCTTGTTTGCGCAGCAGTTACTGGATTTGAAGTTATCTCGAGGTATGTATTCAACGCCCCCACACAATGGGTTTTTGAAATTGTAATGACACTTGCTGCAACTGCATGGATGTTATCAGCAGCTTACGTTACCCTTCACAAAAGACATATTGGTATTACTGTTTTTTATATAATGGCTTCCGACAAAGGTAAATGGTGGCTTGATTTTATCGCTTATGTTGTAGGAATAATAGCTCTATGGTTATTAATTGATGACTCTGTAATAAGAGCACTAGATTCTATTGCGATGGTTGAAAAAGCTGGAAGCGCATGGAATTCACCTCA
>CAKZQZ010000059.1 GCA_937142855.1 uncultured Alphaproteobacteria bacterium
GTAGCAAAATCTCCCTCATCAACTAAATATATTTTTTGCGCATGATGCTTATGACCAAGTATTGCAGAAGCAACACTATCACCAGGCCCAATTTCCATAATAACGGGATGAACATCACAAAAATAATCAGAGACCTTTTGAAAGTGCAGGTTGAATATTTTCTGCGGGTATTCAAAAGATTTCATTGCACCGTGTCTGAAAAGCTTTAACGTCGACCAGAGCCCATAAGGTATAGGCAACCTTGAAAGAATGATTTTTAAGAATATTTTTAAACGCCAATGCATAACTAAAGTATTTAATCTTGATTTGCAGATGAATGGAACTTACTAAAGCGCCAATTTAAAAGAAAATTAGGCCAAGCATTTAGTACACGCTTGACGGTAAGCATTGGATAAATTAAGGCAATTTTAACGAACTGAAAAATAAAACTAACAAACTTTTTTTCAAGCCAATTTTGTTTAAGCTTTAACCAATCAAGCGTGAATTCATATTGACCATAGGATGCAATGAAGTCTTTGTGTTTATTAATTATTTTTAACCAATAAAAATATTCGTTACTTAAACTTTTATCACTTGTCTTAGTCATGGTTTGAATGACTAATGGTTTATCAACACCAACAAAATGACCACCAGCCAAAGCCAGACGAATATTAAAATCGGTATCCTCGCCACGTCTCAAATCAGAGTCAAAACCGCCTAGCATTTTGTATGTGGAAGTACGAGCCATTTGGCAACATGTAGGACAAGCACCATATCCATCATCAAGATGTGTACCTAGTAAAATACGTTCAGCAACCTCGACCCCATGCGGCGCAATACAGTCCAATTTAAGCCCCATAGTTTTTTCAATCTTTTCTGTTTTATCGGGATAAATAACTTTTCGGTTTGTGTGACAGATTACTGGTGCGCCTTTGGCAAATTGTTCTTCATACTCAACAATACGTTTATATTGTTCTTCAATTCGTTCAGGGAGGCTCTCATCGTCATCATCAAAAAAAATAATAAATTCACCTTTAGCATTTTCGATAATTCTATTTCGAGAAAATGCAACTCCAAAATTTTCGTCATTTCTCAAAACTTCGACATTAATATCGGATGATGTAATATCTTCGATAAGGCTATATGTTTTGTCTGTTGAGCAATCATCAACAACTAAGATCTGAAAACTAGAATTGAATTTTAAGACTGAAGCTAAACAACGTTCAATCGAAGTGGCAGCATTATAAGTAGTTATACCAATAGTAACTGACTGCGAAAACACAAGTATGAAGTTTCCTGGCAAAAATGATTAAAAATTTAACGGTTCATTGGACATAACAAACACTGGTTTTTTTGACGACCTATCATTCAATAAAATCATATTTGTATAGACATTTGACAATACCGACATCACTTCAGAGGGATCAAACCGATCGTTATGAACTTCAATTATCAGATATCGTGTTTTCTTGAGAATACTAACAGATGATGGGATAACCACCTCCTCCCCACCTTCTATATCGATTTTCAAAAGATCAATGCTATCTCGTTCAATTAATTTCATTAAGGATATTAATGAGATGCCATTTACTTGGTCGTCACCCCCAGTTTGAATTACACAATGACCAATCGCATTATTTTTCCTCAGCAATGATACCGGCCCATCATGACTCCATACTCCTAAATTGTAGGACTGCCAATTTAGATTTGAATTTAATTGTGTATTTTCTTTAAGAATTTGAAATGTGACATTGGCGGCTTCAATCGAAACAATTTCAGCAAGTGGGGTTTGTTTAAAGACGCGTAATGCAAAACATCCAATATTTGCACCCAAATCTAGTACAAATGGTGACTTAAATGAAACCAGAATTTTTTCAATACAAGCATACTCATCCTTAATAAGAACTTCATTGATTGCCACCCAATCTTCCTTTCTTCCTTTAAATCTCATCCCCCCAAAGGAAAAACACCCAATATAAGGACTCAAATTTCTTCTCAAAAATCGATAGGCCAACAATGGACCACCAATTAATCTCCAACACTTAAAAACATTAACAAAGAATTTAAACAACACATATGGATGATACTTCTTTATCATATTTTTTCACCTTGAATAATATAGCCCATTGCATAGTTTGATAAGGAATTACTAATTGCTTCAGGATACCGGCTTTCAGCGTTTGAAAACTTAATCGTACAATAAATGGTTGAAAACAATGGTATTAAAATGCGTCGCATAAATTTAAATGGCCCTACAGTTTCACTAATGGAGTAACCAGTGGTTAATGGGTCCCAAATCAAAGGGGTAATTTTAATATTTTTAAATCCGGCAACTTCTAGACTCTTGAACCACCAGCTAGCTGTAGGACGATTAAAATCATCAGGGCAGCCATGTACACGGAATAGAAAAGGGACTGCAAATACAAATTTGCCATTACTCTTAAGTATTCTAGACAATTCCCGCAATGTAAAATCAAGTTTAAAGATATGCTCCAGTGTATTTAATGAGATTATGGTATCAAACTCATTATCACCAAATGGCAATTCCTCATCTGGGCATATTAGGTATGTTGGTCTCATAGCATTATCAATATTTGCAGATTGATATTCTCCATTCAAAATTCTAGATTGTATAATTTTAAGGTAATGAGATTCTGCCCCCCCGCCAAAATCCAATATACGCCCTGAAAATGACAACATAGACAATTCCTCATACTCTAATTTCCTATAAGTAGAGAGTCCATCATTCCTTAGAAAATGGGCTATAAATCGATTAAACGTAGGTTTCAAACTAGGGATATTCTTATTCATAAATAGCTTCAAAAATCTAAAAAATAAATTACAGAAAATTGTAAATTAATTATTTTTTATATTTTATATACCAAAAAATTAATCTTACTTGATGGAGCAAAGCATGAAGTGGCTTTAACCTCCCCCTAAAAAAGCTCATAACTTTAAACTTTAAATATAGTAACCAATAATTAACATGAGAAATTTCAGACTTAAATTGCCTGATAGATTGTAAAAGCTCCTGTTTCGTAACCGGCTTCTCGTTAACAAAATCAATACTTGTGCCAAAAAACTCTTTACCACAAAACAATTCCAACTCTTTACATTGTTCCATACTTGCTACTATGAGTTTTTCAAAAACAAAAGGATTTAAACTGTACTCCGATTTTTGAGGGTACTTTTTAGAAAGTTTCTCCATACAATTTATGATTAAACGTTCTTGGTTAATATTTCTGGGCACTCTATTCAAAATCTTTTTGACCTCAATTAAATCAAGGTTTAATGATGAGTTCACAATAAGCTTATTATCTGAATACTTAAAATCCAAATGGTCTAGGTTAATACGCATTAAAAAATCAGAAACTGAGCTTCCTCCATATAATTGTGATTTTTCGTAGGGTATTAACGTCATATTTTTTGGCTTAATTGTATCTCTCCAAACCTGCAATATAAAACTATAGTTTAGTAGTGGTTTCATCAATTCAAAAAACTGATTATCATTTAGATAAACTCTTTTCTTTGATATCAATCTTTCAATACGGATTGTTTGGGAAACTGCAGATAGAAACCATTTGACGGGATGCCTTAAGTAGACTAGGACATGTACCTCGTGACCTTGCAAGAGTTTCGCAAGTTTTTGAAGTTTTCTTCTATATTTGGTTTCATATTCTTGGACATTGTGAGTTTCCCATATTCTAGGCTCCCCACCAAAAAAATGCTCTGCACTTAGAATCATAACTTCAGAATCAAATTGTTCTGCCTGTTCTAAAAACTGCTTGAAATATTCTTCTGCTGATAAATATGGATACACATTTTTGCCTGTCAAGGCATCTACAAATGCGTTATGAGAACCCAGGTTAACCTGCATACCTTTTATGTATGGCATAGGGTAAAGAACTTTGTTTTCTAAAAGGACCTTCCTATTTAGAGTCATGAATCCTTGAATGGCTGATGTTCCAGTTTTTGACTGGCCGATATGAAGTATAATTTTCATTCTTTATTTAAAAACCAGATATGAAAAGATTTCTTTCGCTGAAAAAAATTTTTCATCATATGTAAAAGTGTATGTAATGGCAAAAATTTGCGACGAATTAAATCCTTAAAAACATATTTGACGAATAAAACTTTGTACTTAGGCTTACAAATTTCCATTTTAAAAAGTTTAAACGCGCGTTTTTTGATAATAGAAGTAAGTAACTGTTTATCAATGTCGTGATTACTTTCTAAGAAACTTAGCCCCCCATTAAAAAACCTAGCATTTAGGATAGAATTATCCTGTTTAGCAAGTTTTAAAATCTCATGTTGAATTTTTTTGTCAACATGATATCTAATACCAGAACCATGCTCCTTTGATAGAAACTCAAGGCAACTTATGATAACTCTCTCCTTGTTTTTGGACTTCTTAACTTTATTTAAAACTTTTTTTACCTCAATATACTCAGCAGAAAGAGATTGGTTAATATTTAAATCAAGTTCACTGTATAAATATTTATAATTATTAATGCCAATGCGCTCTACAAAATCAGCGACAACACTCATCCCCAGAAAAGTGTCCTTATTGTAAGGGATGACTTCTAAAGATTCTGGGCTTATTAAGCTATCCCATAAATCCAACATTTTAGGATAGTTCAATATTGGTTTCATTAACTTATAAAATTGGGCATCATTTTGATATAGGTTATTTTTAGATATCAATCCTGCAGTTCTTACAGTTTGAGCTACAGCAGAAGCAAACCATTCAAGTTGAGGCCTTAGATAAACTATTACTGAAACTTCATGCCCTATTAAATATGACTTTAACTTTATAAGCTTATTCCCGTATGCCTCGTAGAAATCGTCTTCATTTGCAAAATCCCAAACTCTAGGCTCACCTTGAAAGAAATGCTCGGCACTCAAAATAATTAAGTGACATTGATTTAGTGTAGCTTCTTGAATAAATTGCTTAAAATAATTTTCAGCAGTTACAAAAGGGTATCTATTGACTCCCACAACACTATCTGCCACAGCATTGTGGGCCACCATTTCGACGGTCAATCCATTTATTTTTACCGAAGGGTACAAAATCCCTTGTTTTAGAAGCTTTTTACTATTAACGGTCAAAAAATGCTGGATGGAAGAAGTACCGGTTTTAGACTGACCGATATGCAAAATAAATTTCATAATTCTAGTTCATAAATGATAGCAACAGATAATTTTAAGATTTGTAACACAATAAATTTACAGATGACACCAAGGTTTTAACTTGTATTTATTAAAATTAGCTTACATAAATTTTGTTTATCAAGTCATAAAAGAGCCCTTGCTTAGCTTCAAGCTCACACCATGTGACCTTTCTCCCGATTTTAGAACCATGACCTCGATGAGATTTCCAGTTAACCTAACGGGATGGAGATCTCAGTATG
>CAKZQZ010000060.1 GCA_937142855.1 uncultured Alphaproteobacteria bacterium
CCAGGCGATAAAGAAATATCTACTAATAATGACAGGCTTGCAAATGGACTTCCTGTAGCTCCTTTGGTATGGGAAAATATAAGGAGTACTGCTGAAAAATTAAATGTAAATAATTTAGAAAGATTTGAAAAAGCAATTAAATAATATAGGCATCTTTAATTGATTTTTTAAAAATTAAGCAGTTATAATCACATAATTGATTTAGTATGTGAGGTGAAATCTTTGGCAGTGTTAGAAAACACTATTTTAGTTAATGGTAAAAGTATTGAAGTTAATCATATTCAATATGACATAACATTATTAGATTGGCTAAGAAACTATAATAAACTAACTGGAACAAAGGAAGGGTGTGCCGAAGGGGATTGTGGTGCGTGTTCGGTAATTATAGAAGAAAATGGAAGTGGTAATTTAAGACCCATAAATTCATGTTTAGTAAGGTTGGGTCAAGTAATGGGTGGCAGTATTACTACGATAGAAGGTCTAGGTAGTGATAAAAATCCACATCCTTTGCAAATTGCTTTTACAAACAAATATGCTTCACAATGTGGATACTGTACTCCAGGGTTCATTATGTCAGGTGTTAGTTTACTAAACTCAAATAAAAAAATAACAGATGATTCAATCAATGATGCAATCTCAGGCAATTTATGTAGGTGCACTGGTTATTCACCTATCATTAAGGCTATTAAGTCTGCAGCTAAGTATAGAATTACGCAAAATAACAAGCAATCAATAAAAAAAAATAAGAACATCACTATTGGAAATGTAACCTACTTAAAACCATCTAATTTAAAAGAACTTAAAAATTATCTTGATGATATAAAGAATTTTGAATTTTTAGCTGGCGGAACAGATTTAAATCTTCAAAGACCAATTATTAATCAAAAAGAAGATAAGCTTATATGTTTGGGTTCCATTGTAGAGTTAAACAAAATTACGCATCTCAAAGAAAAAATAGTATTTGGAGGTGGAGTAACAATTGAAAGTTTTCTTGAAGCTGTTAGACCAAAAATGCCAGAACTAGTAGAAATTCTTCAAAGGTTTGGATCACCTCAAATCAGAAATCAAGGAACAATTGGAGGAAATTTATGCACGTCTAGTCCAATTGGAGATATTGCACCAATATTGTTAGTTTTAAATTCGGATTTAGGTATTTTTGGAAGAAATGGTTTTAAAAAAATTAATATAAAAAACTTTTTTAGAGGTTACAGAAAAAATGTCTTGAAAAAAGATGAAATAATTTCATCTGTTGAAATACCGTATGCTAACCCAAAAAATAAACTTTTTTCCTGGAAGCTCTCAAAACGATATGACCAAGATATATCAACCGTTTCTCTAGCCATTAATATTCAAACTCAAAAAAATGTTATAAAAGAATTACATATAGCTGCTGGTGGGGTGGCAGCAACACCGAAGTTGTTAAATAAACTAAGTGAACTTATGGTTGAAAAAAAATTAGATGAAGCAATCAAGTTTGCGATTGATAATGTAGAAAAACATATCCAACCAATTTCTGACTTGAGAGGTTCGCGTCATTATAGATTAGAGGCAATTAAGGGATTATTCAGAAGATTGCAAATTTGCTTAATGCAAAATAAAAATAGTCTTTCGATAATGGATTTTTAAGAATGAATAATTTAAATAAAATTCCTATTCATGATTCTTCTTTAAGACACTCAACTGGCCAGGCAATATATATAGACGACATGCCTGAGCAAGAAAATCTATTGCACGGGGCTCCTTTTTTATCAAAAATTGCATGTGGAAGAATAAAAAACATCAATTATGATAAACTAAAAAAGTTGCCATTTTTCACGAAAGTTATAACAGCTAAAGACATTCCTGGTGAGAATGAAATTGGTCCAATAAAGAATGGAGAACCTGTTTTAGCGGACGATTATATCTCATATTTGGGACAACCAATTGGTATTGTTTTGGCTGAAAGTCATCAAGAAGCCATTTACGCAAGTAGTTTAGTTGAAATCGAGACTGAATTAACTACTAAACCAATTCTTAATTTAGATGATGCTTATAAACAAAAATCTTTTTTAGAAAATCCAATGATTTTAGAAAAAGGCAATGTTGAAAACGATATGGCAAAATCAAATTATAAATTATCTGGTAATTTTGAAATTGGTGGTCAAGATCATTTTTATTTAGAAACTCATGTCGCTATGACTTTCCCTGGTGAGAATGACGAATACGTTGTGTGGTCAAGCACTCAACATCCTACTGAGGTTCAACACGGTGTTGGAAAGGTCTTAAACATACCTTCAGCAAAAATTGATAGTAAAGTTAGAAGGTTAGGAGGTGGTTTTGGTGGTAAAGAGAGCCAAGCAACTATTTTTGCAGCAATGTCTGCTTTAGGTGCCTGTTTAACTCAAAAACCCGTAAAGATACGTCTTAACAGACACAATGATATGACAGCATCAGGGAAAAGGCATAATTTTAAAGTATACTTCACTGTAGGGTTTACAGCTGTAGGTAAGATTTTGGCTTT
>CAKZQZ010000061.1 GCA_937142855.1 uncultured Alphaproteobacteria bacterium
TCCATAAAAACCTCATTATATTAACTATTAATTGTTATTTTCTTTAAGACTCAATGCTTGATACAACACCAGCGCCAACAGTTCTACCACCTTCTCGAATCGCAAACCTTAAGCCTTCATCCATTGCTATAGGCGCAATCAACTCGACTGTAATTGCTATATTATCTCCTGGCATTACCATTTCTGTTCCAGATGGTAATTCAACTGCCCCTGTAACATCAGTTGTTCTAAAATAAAACTGTGGGCGATAATTGCTAAAAAATGGTGTATGCCTTCCACCCTCATCTTTAGTAAGAATGTAAGCTTCACCCTTAAACTTAGAGAAAGGTTTAATTGATCCTGGTGCAGATAACACCTGACCACGCTCAACATCTTCTCTCTTTGTTCCTCTTAAAAGAACACCAACATTATCTCCAGCTTCTCCAGAATCTAGAAGTTTACGGAACATTTCAACACCAGTACATGTAGTCTTAGTTGTATCCTTTATCCCAACAATCTCTATCTCTTCACCAACCTTTATCACGCCTCGTTCAACACGGCCCGTAACAACAGTACCTCTTCCTGATATAGAAAAAACATCTTCAATAGGCATTAAAAAAGGCTTATCTTTATCACGCTTAGGTTGTGGAATGTAAGAATCTACAGCAGCCATTAATTCTGTAATTGAATTTATACCTATAGCCTCATCACGACCTTCTAATGCCGCTAATGCACTTCCTTTTATAATAGGAATATCGTCGCCAGGAAAATCATAACTACTTAGAAGTTCACGTATTTCCAACTCTACTAATTCTAATAATTCTTCATCATCAACCTGATCAACCTTGTTCATGTAAACAACTAATGATGGCACACCAACCTGACGAGCAAGTAAAATATGTTCTTTAGTTTGCGGCATAGGACCATCAGCTGCATTAACAACTAAAATAGCGCCATCCATTTGAGCTGCACCTGTAATCATGTTCTTAACGTAGTCAGCATGACCAGGACAATCAACGTGTGCATAGTGACGATTTTCTGTTGAATACTCCACATGAGCAGTAGAGATTGTTATTCCTCTTTCTCTTTCTTCAGGAGCTTTATCAATTTGGTCATACGCAGAAAAATCAGCACGACCAGCATCTGCCATCACTTTTGTAATTGCTGCAGTTAGTGTAGTTTTACCGTGATCAACATGGCCAATTGTACCAATGTTTACGTGGGGTTTACTACGATCAAATTTTTCTTTAGACATCTTATGACCTTTCTTTCTTTAGTTTTTTTCGTTATGCAAGTTTTGCTTTAACTTCTTCAGCGACAGCCTGTGGCACTTGATCGTAATGATCAAATATCATCGTATACTGAGCCCTACCTTGACTCATAGACCTTAAATTGTTTACGTACCCAAACATATTTGCAAGAGGAACCATCGCATTTATAACCTGCACATTACCTCTGCTGTCCATTCCATTCACTTGACCACGTCTACTATTAAGGTCGCCAATTATATCACCCATATACTCTTCAGGTGTAACACATTCCACTTTCATAATAGGTTCAAGAAGAACTGGTGAAGCTTTTGCCATACCTTCTCTAAATGCAGCCCTTGCAGCTATCTCAAAAGCCATTACTGAAGAGTCAACATCATGATAAGCACCATCATGCAAATTTACTTTAAAATCAATTGCAGGAAA
This sequence comes from uncultured Alphaproteobacteria bacterium, assembly GCA_937142855.1. Lineage (GTDB taxonomy): Bacteria > Pseudomonadota > Alphaproteobacteria > Puniceispirillales > Marisalimonadaceae > Marisalimonas. The sequence continues at coordinate 1,674 of CAKZQZ010000061.1, forward strand.
ACCTGCAATTATTCCAGATTCTTTAGCTTGCATAAGCCCTTTTTCAACACCAGGAATATATTCAGACGGTATATTTCCGCCCTTAATAGAATTAATAAACTCAAAGTCTTTTTCTGGATTTGGTGAAAATATCATTTTCACTCTAGCAAATTGACCAGATCCTCCTGATTGTTTTTTATGAGTATAATCAACTTCAAATTCTTTAGTTATCGTTTCCCTGTAAGCAACTTGTGGTGCACCTATATTTGCCTCAACCTTGAACTCTCGCTTAAGACGGTCAATCAAAATATCAAGGTGAAGCTCCCCCATACCTTTCATAATAGTCTGACCTGATTCAATGTCAGTTGAAACCTGAAATGATGGATCTTCAGCAGCTAAACGAGCTAATCCAGCAGACATTTTTTCTTGATCATTTTTTGATTTTGGTTCTACCGCTATTTCTATAACTGGATTAGGAAAAGACATGGTTTCTAAAACAACTGGTTTTAAATTATCACACAAAGTATCACCAGTTGTTGTCTCCTTCATGCCCGCGAGAGCCACAATGTCACCAGCAAAAGCCTCATCAATCTCTTCCCTATTATTTGAATGCATCATCATCATTCTACCAACACGCTCTTTTTTCCCTTTTGTAGAGTTTAATAAGGAATCTCCTTTCTTAATCGACCCAGAGTATATTCTCAAAAAGGTCAATGATCCGACAAAAGGGTCATTCATAATTTTAAAAGCAAGTCCAGAAAATGGTTCTTTATCATCTGCTGTTCTTTCAATATTCCTAGTTTCCGTTGTGTCCCCAGGAAGAAACCCAGTATATGCTGGAACATCAAGAGGATCAGGAAGGTAATCAATAACAGAATTCAACATGGTTTGAACCCCCTTATTTTTAAAAGCTGATCCACATAGAATTGGAACAAAATCCATAGCAAGCGTCCCTTTTCTTATTAATTTTCTTAGAGAGAGTTCATCGGGCTCCTCACCTTCAAGATACTTTTCCATCCATACATCATCTTGTTCAACAGCCAGTTCAATAAGATAAGCTCTCATTGATTGTGCTTTTTCAAGTAACTCTTCTCTAATATCCCTAATGGTCCATGAAGCACCTAGATCTTCTGAATCCCAAACCCATTCTTTCATTGAAACAAGATCTACAAGTCCAGCAAATTCGTTCTCTGCTCCAATGGGAAGGTTAATAGGTAAAGGAGTTGCACCAGTTCTATCTTTTACCATGTCAACACATTTAAAAAAATCGGCCCCAATTTTATCCATCTTATTTACAAAAACAATTCTTGGCACCTTATATCTATCAGCTTGCCTCCAAACTGTTTCTGTTTGAGGTTCAATACCGGCATTGGCATCCAAAACAACAACAGCACCATCTAAAACAGCAAGAGAACGCTCTACCTCAATTGTGAAATCAACATGGCCTGGCGTGTCAATTATATTAAAACGAAACTTAGCTTCGTCTTCAGAAGCACCATAGTTTTTGTCAAAGCTTTTTCCATCTTCAGTTCTAAACCAAAAACAAGTAGTTGCAGCTGAAGTAATTGTGATGCCACGCTCCTGCTCCTGCTCCATCCAATCCATCGTTGCATTACCATCGTGAACCTCTCCGATTTTATGAGATTTACCAGTGTAATATAACACTCTTTCTGATGTAGTGGTTTTACCAGCATCAATATGAGCAATTATCCCAAAATTTCTATATCTATTTAAATTATAGCCGCGTGACACAATGATCTCCTAATATTTTTTACCAACGATAATGAGAAAAAGCCTTGTTAGCCTCAGCCATTTTGTGGGTGTCTTCCCTTTTCTTCACGGAAGCTCCCCTATTAGACGAAGCGTCAATTAATTCTCCACTAAGTCTCTCTGTCATAGAGTTTTCAGAACGATTTCTGCTACTATTAATAAGCCATCTAATTGCCAAAGCAAGAGCTCTCTCAGACCTAACCTCTACAGGAACTTGGTATGTAGCCCCACCAACCCTTCTGGATCTAACTTCAACTTGTGGCTGTACATTTTCTAAGGCATCATGAAAAGTCTTGATGGGTTCTGATCCTAATTTTTTTTCTACTATTTCAAAAGCACCATAAACAATTTTTTCAGCTGTAGATCTTTTACCATCAAACATTAAACATGATGTAAACTTTGATACTATCTTATCATTATATTTAGGATCCGGCATTACTTCACGTTTTACAGCTTTTCTTCTTCTAGACATAAAATATTCCTCTACTTACTTCGGGCGTTTGGCACCATATTTTGAACGTCTCTGACGTCTATCAGCTACACCTTGGGTATCCAACGTACCTCTAATTACATGATATCTCACACCAGGTAAATCTTTCACCCTTCCACCTCTAATCATCACAACAGAGTGTTCTTGAAGATTATGGCCTTCACCAGGTATGTATGAAGTTACCTCAAATCCGTTTGTTAATCTAATCCTAGCAACTTTTCGTAGAGCAGAGTTTGGTTTTTTTGGCGTGGTTGTGTAAACGCGAGTACAGACACCTCTTTTTTGAGGACATGACTGCATTGCAGGTACTTTTGTTTTATTGACAGGCCTTTCACGGCCATGCCTTATAAGTTGATTAATCGTAGGCATTAAATAGTCCTCATTAAAACTGGAATTCGTCAGCTTTATTAATTCCGTTACGTTGAAGGGTTAGCGTCTAATTAAATTACTACCAGAACCCAATTCGCGGGATTGTATTCTTAACACAATAAATGGTCAAGAATAAAAATTAAATTTTATTCATTATTTTTCAGTTTTATTTAATCGTAATTACTTTCTGTATCGTCAATTAAAATTGCCTCTTCTTTTGACATTTCTTCTATTATCTCTTTATCCCTTCTATTTGCTGTCATTCTAAGTTTGTTAACGACAGACCCAGTACCAGCAGGAACCAGGCGCCCAACAATTACGTTTTCTTTCAAACCAGCAAGAGGGTCTGATTTACCAGACACTGCTGCTTCAGTTAGAACACGAGTTGTTTCTTGGAAAGATGCCGCAGAAATAAAACTTTCAGTTTGCAAACTAGCCTTGGTAATTCCCAAAAGAACAGATACGCCTTTTGCAGGAATACCATCTTCTTTAATTATTTTTTCATTAGCCAGTTTAAAGTCAAGCCTGTTTACATGTTCTCCATTAAGAAATGTTGAGTCACCATGGTCAGTAACTTCAACTTTTTGTAACATCTGCCTAACAATAACTTCAATATGTTTATCATTGATTTTCACCCCCTGTAATCTATAAACATCTTGAACTTCTTTAACAAGGTAGTCAGCTAATGCCTCTACACCTAATATATTCAAAATATCATGCGGAACAGGACTACCATCAATAATCATATCTCCTTTTCTGATAAAGTCACCTTCTTGAACAGCTAAAAGTTTACCTTTAGGAACCATATATTCAACAGCTTCATCGTTAGCATCTTGAGGAACAACTCTAATTCTTCTCTTAGCTTTATAATCAGCTCCAAATTCAACAACTCCATCACTTTCAGAAATTATTGCAAAATCCTTTGGTTTTCTTGCTTCAAAAAGCTCTGCCACCCTAGGTAAACCTCCAGTTATATCTCTAGTTTTAGAGCTCTCTCTTGGAATACGCGCTAACACTGTTCCTGCTTTAACCTTGCTTCCATTTTCAACACTTAAAATGGCATTCATGGACATAAAGTATCTAGCTTCAAGTCCATTAGGTAAATTAATAACCTCACCATCATCATCCCTTAAAGTTATTCTTGGTCTTAAGTTTGACCCACCAGATTGCTGCTTCCAGTCAATTACGACTCTACTACCTATTCCAGTTGAGTCATCAACTTCCTCTCTCATTGAAATTCCATCTACAAGATCTACATAATGAGCAGTTCCCTCTTTCTCAGTTATAATAGGAATTGTATAAGGATCCCATTCAACTAAAACCTCACCTGCATTGACCATGGAACCATCTTGTTTTAACAACTTTGCTCCATATTGCAGACGATAACGAGCTTTTTCTCTACCTTGCTCGTCTAAAATAAGCATTTCAGAAGATCTAGAAAGTATAATTTGACTACTATCCTCGGTAGTTACCAAAGTCGCATTATCTAGTTTGATTTTGCCATCAAAGGGAGCTTCAATCTTAGACTGTTCAGCACCACGCTGAGCAGCACCTCCAATATGAAATGTTCTCATTGTTAATTGGGTTCCTGGTTCACCAATTGACTGAGCAGCGATAACTCCAACTGCCTCACCTATGTTAACTGGCGTTCCTCTAGCTAAATCTCTTCCATAGCATGCCGCACATATACCAGGTTGAGTTTCACATGTAAGTGCTGATCTAACTTTGACATTATCAACTCCAGCCATTTCAATTTTCTCAATATCATCTTCAGATATTATTACACCCTTTTCTAATATAACTTCATTTGAAACATTAAGAATTTGATCAGCTGTAGTTCTACCCAATATTCTTTCAGATAGAGGCTCAATAATATCACCACCCTCAATAACTGCACGCATAACAAAACCGTTATCTGTACCACAGTCATCTTCTGTAACAATACAATCTTGTGCAACATCTACTAATCTTCTTGTCAAGTAACCCGAATTAGCAGTTTTTAAGGCAGTGTCAGCCAATCCTTTTCTAGCTCCATGAGTAGAGTTAAAATACTCAAGAACATTTAGCCCATCTTTAAAAGAGGATTTAATTGGTGTTTCTATAATCTCACCAGATGGTTTAGCCATTAAACCTCTCATACCAGCAAGTTGCTTGATTTGAGCCGCAGAACCCCTTGCACCAGAGTGAGCCATCATCCAAACTGAGTTTACAGGTTGACCAACTTTAATTGTTGATATGTTTTTCATCATTGCATCTGCAACATCATCTGAGCATTTTGACCATACATCTACAACTTTGTTGTATTTTTCACCCTGAGTTATAAACCCATCCTGATATTGTTGTTCAAAATCTTTAACTTGTTTTTCGGCTTTAGCCATTAAATCAGATTTAGCCTGAGGTGTTTCTAGGTCTGATATACCAAAAGAAATTCCAGCCGTGCAAGCATGTTTGAAACCCATGGCCATTATTTGATCACAAAAAATAACAGTGTCTTTTTGTCCACAATGGCGATAAACAAAGTCAATAACGTTAGTTACTTCCTTTTTAGTCATCAATTTATTAACAGTATTAAAGTCCACAGAGTTGTGATTTGGTAATAATGTAGATAGCTTAGCCCTACCAGGGGTAGTATCTAAAATTTTTGATATCTCGTTTCCATTTTTATCAAAAACATTAACCCTTACTTTAACTTTTGCTTGAAGATGGACTTGATTATTGTCTAAAGCCATCAAAACCTCGCTTGGAGAAGAAAATATCATTCCTTCACCTTTTTGGCCATCACTCTCCATTGATAAATAATATAAACCTAAGATTATGTCTTGCGACGGCACAATAATTGGTTTTCCACTTGAAGGTGACAAAATATTATTAGTAGACATCATGAGAACTCTTGCTTCAAGTTGAGCTTCCAAAGACAAAGGAACATGAACAGCCATTTGATCTCCATCAAAGTCTGCATTAAAGGCAGTACATACAAGGGGATGTAAATTTATAGCTTTACCTTCAATTAATACTGGTTCAAAAGCTTGTATTCCTAGCCTATGAAGCGTAGGAGCTCTGTTCAACATAACAGGGTGCTCTCTTATAACTTCTTCAAGTATATCCCACACTTCGGGCCTTTCTTTTTCAACCATTCGCTTAGCAGCTTTAACAGTGCTTGCTAGTCCATAAAGTTCTAGCCTTGAATAAATAAATGGCTTAAATAATTCCAATGCCATTTTTTTGGGAAGACCACATTGATGAAGTTTTAATTCAGGTCCCACAACTATCACTGATCTTCCTGAATAATCAACTCTCTTACCAAGTAAGTTTTGTCTAAATCTACCTTGCTTACCTTTTAACATGTCAGAGAGGGATTTAAGAGGCCTCTTATTAACACCGGTAATAACTCTGCCCCTCCTTCCATTATCAAACAAAGCGTCAACAGACTCTTGCAGCATTCTCTTTTCATTTCTTATAATTATATCAGGAGCTCTTAACTCAATAAGCCTTTTTAACCTATTATTTCTATTGATTACTCTTCGGTACAGATCATTCAAATCAGAAGTAGCAAATCTGCCGCCATCAAGAGGCACTAGGGGCCTAAGCTCTGGTGGTATAACTGGAACAACTTCAAGAATCATCCATTCCGGCTTAGAACCAGAATCAATAAATGATTCTACAAGTTTAAGTCTTTTAACTAATTTCTTTCTTTTGATTTCAGAACCAGTTTTAATAAGTTCTTCACGGATTTTAACAATTTCTTCATTCAAATCCATGTCGGTTAAGATTTTTTTAATTGCTTCAGCACCAATTGAGACCTCAAAGCTTTCGTCACCAAACTCATCAAGTGCATTATCATAATCTTCTTCACTTAAAAGTTGGCCCTTTGTAAGAGATGTAAGGCCTGGTTCGGTTACCAAAAAATATTCAAAATACAAAACTCTTTCAAGATCTTTTAATGTCATATCAACAAGCAAGCCAATACGAGATGGTAATGATTTTAAAAACCAAATATGAGCAACTGGGGAAGCAAGGTCAATATGCCCCATCCTCTCTCGCCTTACCTTAGAAAGAGTAACTTCTACACCGCATTTTTCACAAATAATCCCTCTATATTTCATTCTCTTATATTTGCCACATAAACATTCATAATCTCTGACTGGGCCAAATATTTTAGCACAGAACAAACCATCACGTTCTGGCTTAAATGTCCTATAGTTAATTGTTTCTGGCTTTCTTATTTCTCCAAAAGACCAGCTTTTTATTGCTTCTGGAGAAGCTATAGAAATACTTATTTTATCAAAACCTTGAGAAACTCCTGTTTGCCCAAATGTGTTCATCAATTCATTCATTAAAATTTCCAATCTTGTTTAAAAAAATAATTTTTAATTACTCTGCTAAATCCATATTTACATTCAATCCAAGTGACTTTAATTCTTTAATCAAAACATTAAATGATTCGGGAATACCAGCCTCGAAGTCATCATCACCCCTAATTATTGATTCATAAACCTTAGTTCTTCCTGAAACGTCATCGGATTTAACAGTTAACATTTCTTGAAGAGTATAAGCCGCACCATATGCTTCAAGGGCCCATACTTCCATTTCGCCGAAACGTTGGCCACCAAATTGGGCTTTACCACCTAACGGTTGTTGGGTAACAAGAGAATATGGCCCTATAGATCTTGCATGTATCTTATCATCAACAAGGTGATGTAATTTTAGCATATATATATACCCAACAGTCACTTTCCTATCAAAAACTTCTCCTGTACGCCCGTCAGTAAGCCAGACTTGACCAGTTTCATCAAGGTCAGCTAATTTTAGCATTTCTGTAACACCCTTTTCACTAGCCCCATCAAATACGGGAGTAGCCATTGGAACACCTCTACATAAGTTTTTAGCTTGCTGGATTAAATCGCTGTTACTCAGTGAAGATAATTGTGTTTCAAATTGTTGTTCGCTATATATCTGTGAAAGAAATGTTTTTAAATTTTTATTATCATCGCCATTACCAATCATTTTAGAAATTTTATTTCCTAAACCCGCAGCAGCCCAACCTAAATGTGTTTCAAGAATTTGACCAACATTCATTCTGGATGGAACACCTAAGGGATTTAATACAACATCCACAGGTGTGCCGTCTTCAAGGTATGGCATGTCTTCCATAGGTATGATTTTAGATATGACACCCTTATTGCCATGCCTTCCAGCCATTTTATCACCAGATTGTAACTTTCTTTTAACAGCAATAAAAACTTTTACCATCTTCATTACTCCTGGTAATAATTCATCACCTCTTTGTAATTTATCTACCTTATCATTAAACCTATCCTCAAGAGATTTAATGACTCCATCAAAATGTTTAGATAATTTTTCAATATTTTTTTGGATTTTATCATCTTCAATTGTTATCAATCTTAGATCATTTCTAGACAAATCATCAAGCATATCGGCTGTAAGTGACTCACCATTTTTAACTGATTTAATATTGGAGGATACAGTTTGACCTATTAAATACTCTTTAAGACGTCCATAATAACCTCTTTCAAGAATCTTTTTTTCATCATCTCTGTCTTTTGCAAATTTCTCTATTTCTGCCCTTTCAATAGCCCTAGCTCTTTCGTCTTTTTCTATACCTCTTCTAGAAAAAATCCTAACGTCTACGATTGTGCCCGAAACGCCTGGAGGAACCCTCAAGGAGGAATCACGAACATCTGAGGCTTTCTCACCAAAAATTGCTCTTAATAGTTTTTCTTCTGGCGTCATAGGGCTCTCTCCCTTAGGAGTTACCTTACCAACCATAATATCACCAGGTTTAACTTCAGCGCCAATATAAACCATACCTGCTTCATCAAGGTTTCTAAGAGCTTCCTCGCCAATATTTGGGATATCTCTTGTGATTTCTTCTTGGCCTAATTTAGTGTCTCTAGCCATAACTTCAAATTCTTCAATATGAATTGAAGAAAAAACATCGTCCTTAACAATTCTTTCAGAAATTAGAATTGAATCTTCAAAATTGTAACCATTCCATGGCATAAAAGCCACCAATACATTCTTACCTAATGCAAGTTCACCATCTTCGGTAGCGGGACCATCAGCGATTATGTCACCCATATTCACTAAATCACCAACTTGAACTAATGGTCTTTGATTAATACATGTATTTTGGTTACTTCTTTGAAATTTAAGTAATGAGTATATATCAACAGGACTGATATCAGCTTCATCAGAAGAGGATGCTCTAATAACTATTCTTGTAGCGTCAACTTGGTCAACAGTTCCTGATCTTCTAGCAATCAACGTCACACCTGAATCTTGAGCCACCGTTGCTTCGATACCAGTTCCCACAAGAGGACTCTCAGATTTTACAAGTGGTACGGCTTGCCTCATCATATTAGAACCCATTAAAGCTCGATTAGCATCGTCGTTTTCTAAAAATGGTATAAGGGCAGATGCTACAGAGACCAGTTGCTTTGGGGAAACATCCATAAGGTTAATATCACTCGGGTTAGCTAGACCAATATCCCCATTTTTTCTAACAGGAAGTAGCTCTCCAGTAAATTTGTTAGATTTATCTAGCTCTGCATTAGCTTGAGCTATAGTATATTTACCTTCTTCAATAGCAGAAACATAAACAACTTCTTCTGTTACTTTTCCATCATTAACTTTTCTGTAGGGTGTTTCTATAAAACCATACTGATTAATTTGAGCAAAAGTTGCTAAAGAGTTAATAAGACCTATATTTGGTCCTTCAGGAGTTTCAATAGGGCAAATTCTTCCATAATGAGTAGGGTGCACATCTCTAACTTCAAATCCCGCTCTTTCCCTCGTAAGACCTCCGGGACCTAATGCAGAAACTCTTCGCTTATGAGTTATCTCTGACAAAGGATTAGTCTGATCCATAAATTGAGACAGTTGGCTTGAGCCAAAAAATTCGCGTAGAGAAGCTGCTGCTGGCTTTGCATTTATTAAATCTTGTGGCATCAAATTCTCTATTTCATTGGCAGAGCTCATTCTTTCCTTAATCGCTCTTTCCATCCTAGAAAGACCAACTCGATACTGGTTTTCTAAAAGTTCACCAACCGATCTAACACGTCTGTTTCCTAAGTGATCTATGTCATCAATTTCGCCATTTCCGTCTTTCAAAGAAACAAGCTCTTTCATTATTGCCAAAATATCAATTTTTCTTAAAACTCTTAAATTGTCATCTAAATCCAGATCTAAACGCGCTGACATCTTCACTCTTCCAACAGCTGACAAATCGTATCTCTCTCTATCAAAGAAAAGGCTATTGAATAAAGCTTCAGCAGTTTCAGGTGCAGGAGGTTCACCTGGACGCATTACTCTATATATATCAACAAGAGCTTCTTCTCTGGAAGCATTTTTGTCTATAGCTAAAGTATTCCTAATCCATGGGCCAACCGATTTGTCTATAGTAAGAATAGATATTGATTTTAGATCGTGTAATTTTATTAACTGAATAATATCTTCAGTAATTTCATCACCAGCTTCAGCATAAACTTCACCTGTACTTTCGTTAATAACATCATCGGCAATAAATTTACCAAGCATTTGTTCATTATTTACCAATATTGATTTTAAACCTTGCTCTTTAAACAAGTTAAGGTTTCTTTGTGTGATCTTATCACCAATTTTAGCAATTATTTCGCCATTAGATGAATTGACTAAATCATAATCAAGCTTTCTTCCTTTAAAATTATCTTCTTTAAAATCAATAATCCAATTATCATTTTCGTAGTTATAAATTTCTTTTTCATAGAAAAAATTAAGTATGTCTTCTCGTGTCATGCCAGATAGTTGATTCCTGTCTGGCTCCTGATTTTGATCTAAACAATCCTTTAAATATTTTTCTGAATCTTCATCCAACAAAGCCATCAAAAATGTTGTGCATGGAAGTTTTCTTCTTCTATCAATTCTAACATTTAATATATCTTTTGGATCAAATTCAAAATCGAGCCATGATCCTCTATATGGTATGACCCTAGCTGCAAAAAGATATTTCCCAGAAGCGTGCGTTTTACCTTTATCATGATCAAAGAAAACACCTGGCGATCTATGCATCTGAGAAACGATCACTCTTTCAGTTCCATTAACCACAAAAGTTCCATTAGGTGTCATTAGAGGCATATCCCCCATGTAAACATCTTGTTCTTTCATGTCTCTTATAGACTTTGCACCAGTGTCAGGATCTATATCCCAAACTATCAATCTTAATGTTAGCTTAAGTGAAGAGGCAAACGTCAAACCTCGTTGATGACATTCGTCTACATCGTATTTAGGTTCGTCCAATGTATAAGATACAAACTCTAACATTGATCTACCAACAAAGTCCTTAATAGGGAACACTGAACTAAAGACAGCCTGCAAGCCAACGTCTATTCTTTCTTCAATTGGCACGTACATTTGAAGAAATTGCTCGTATGAGTTTCTTTGTACTTCAATAAGGTTAGGCATCTGGGCAACCTCGTTTATTTTTCCAAACGACCTTCTTATTCTTCTTCTATTCAATAAAGTGCTTTGTTGGAGTGACATTTATAATCCTTTAATTTGTAGATACTTAGCCAATATGACTACTTAAAATCAAACGTTATGATGGACAAGCTTATATTTTAAACTTGTCCATATTAATAAAGATTAGATAAACTTTATTTAATTTCTACAGTAGCTCCGGCTTCTTCTAACTTCGCCTTAATCTCATTAGCTTCAGCCTCAGGCACTGCTTCCTTTACCATAGATGGTGCAGCTTCTACTAAATCTTTAGCCTCTTTTAAGCCAAGACCTGTAACAGCTCTAACTTCTTTAATTACGTTAATCTTCTTTTCACCAATAGCATTTAACATAACGTTAAATTCTGTCTTTGCTTCTGCCGAAGGGGCTGCATCACCACCTGCTGCGCCAGCAGCAACTGCAACAGGAGCCGCGGCTGAAACACCCCATTTTTCTTCAAGAAGCTTAGCAAGGTCTGCCGCCTCTAATACTGTTAAAGAACTTAACTCTTCTGCAATTTTTTCTAAATCTGCCATAATATACTCCTAATAATTAAATTGTTATTGTTTTGATTTTTGTGAAATAGTTCTTAAGACTTGAGATGCTGGTTCCATAGTCAATCTTACCAGCTTTGAAGCAGGCGCTTGAAGAAGACCAACAATCTTTCCTCTTAAGTCATTTAAACTTGGAAGCTTCGCTAAAGCCTCCACATCTGTTTTAGAAAGAGGTTTATCTTCTAAGCCTCCACCTATAATAATTAACTTTTCATTATCCTTTGCAAAGTCGACCAAAACTTTTGCTGCCATTACAGGATCGTTAGAAGAACCAATAGCTGTTGGCCCTTTAAACATGTCATCCATATAACGATATTTCGTTTCTTTCAGCGCTAAACGTGCAATTTTATTTTTAGTAACTTTAAAATTACAATTTTCTTCACGCATTTTATTACGGAGCTCTGTGCTCTCTGAAACTGTAAGACCATTACAATGAACGACTACGACTGACGTCGAACCTTCAAATGTATTATGCAAAGTTTTGACCAAATCGGATTTTTCTTGTCTATTCACCGAAAAGCCTCCACGTTATTGTTTAGATTAAATTCTAAACACTTGTTGCATTTAAGGTAATTAAATTACCCACGGCCCGCCCTATCAACAAGCAGTAAACTGCTTTTTTGTCTATGTAGGATATTAAGATTAAATCACCTACAGTCTTGGACAGGTTCAGCCTAATTAAAGACTGATAGAGAATGATGTATTTTCACTCTCTTAGTAAATATAATAGATTAACTATATATTTACATTAATACCAACTCCCATAGTGGAGCTGATTGAAACCTTTTTAATAAAAGTGCCCTTAGCACCAGATGGTCTTGCTCTTTGAACAGCGTCAACAAAAGAATTTACATTTTCAATCAATTTATCTGCTCCAAAACTAACCTTTCCAACGCCTGCTTGAACTATTCCATTTTTTTCTGCGCGATATTGAACTTGCCCTGATTTTGCCGCTTCCACAGCCGACTTAATATCAGCTGTAACTGTTCCCAGCTTAGGATTAGGCATTAATCCCTTTGGCCCCAAAATTTTTCCTATTCTCCCAACTACACCCATTAAATCAGGTGTAGCTATGATCCTATCATAGTTTAAATTTCCTTTTTGCATGTCTTCTGCCAAGTCTTCAGCTCCAACAACATCTGCTCCTGCCTCAGTTGCTTCTTTAGCTTTTTCATCCCTGGCAAATACCGCAACCCTCATTTCTTTACCATTACCATTTGGTAATGATACAACTCCCCTTACCATTTGATCAGCATGCCTTGGGTCTATGCCCAAATTCATTGAAACCTCAATAGTTTCATCAAATTTAGACCTTTTATTATCAACAAAAAAACTTACAGCACTTCCTAAATCAAAATCTTTGTTCTGTATTTTTTTATTTATATCAACTAAATATTTACTTTTTTTCATACTCTACTCCAAAACCTCAATACCCATGGACCTAGCTGATCCTTTAACCATTTCTATTGCCCCATCAATATTAGCAGCATTCAAATCTTTCATTTTATTTTCGGCTATTTCTTTGACCTGGGCAATTTTTACAGAACCACCAACAGTTCTTCCAGGTTCGCTAGAACCTTTTTCTTTACCTGCAGCCTTTTTAAGGTAAAAAGAAACAGGTGGTGTCTTAGTAACAAAACTAAAACTCTTGTCAGAAAAAACTGTTATTACAACAGGTATAGGCATATTTTTTTCTAGTGATTCCGTAGAAGCATTAAAAGCCTTACAGAACTCCATTATATTAACACCTCTTTGCCCAAGAGCAGGCCCTACAGGTGGAGAGGGATTAGCTGCACCTGCCGGAATGTTTAATTTGATATAACCATCAATTTTTTTTGCCATTTTTTCCTCCACAACATAATATGCTGCTTAACCTTTGATATTAAATTTTTTCCACTTGACTATATTCTAAATCAACGGGAGTTGACCTTCCAAATATAGATACCGCAACTTTTAGCCTAGATTTATCTTCATCAATTTCTTCAACTAACCCGTTAAAGCTCTGAAAAGGACCTTCAGAAACTCTTACTTCTTCACCTATTTCATAAATAACACTTGATCTTGGTTTATCAACACCCTCACTTATTTGCTCAATAAGCCTTTTCGCCTCAGCTTCACTTATAGCTACTGGCTTCCCTTTACCACCAAGAAACCCAGTTACCTTGGATTGGCCCTTAACGAGGTGCCAACTTTCATCAGTCATTTCCATTTTAACTAATATATAGCCAGGAAAAAACTTCTTTTCACTTTGAACCTTTGCACCACGTCTTATTTCTATAACTTCTTCAGTAGGTACTAATACTTCCTCTATTAAAGAGCTCATATTTTTAGAAACTACCTGTTCCTCTATACTCTGGCATACTTTTTTTTCAGACCCAGAAAAAACATGTACCACATACCACTTCTTGGCCATTATATTAGTCCAATATTCAATAGTTTAAAGTCAAACATTATTATTCTTAATTACCAAGCCCTAATAAAAATTGCACAATATTTGATAACAACAAATCTACCAGAAAGAAAAAGAGAGAAGCTAATAGAGCCATAACAAAAACACTAAGCGAGGCGTACAAAGTTTCACGTCTACTTGCCCAAGTGATTCTGTTGATTTCCTGTCTAACCTGCCTAACAAATTGTGCGGGGTTTGTTTTAGCCATGAGAAGCCTTTCTTGCAAGAACAAAATGATTATTTACATTTTTTTTTTTTAATAGTCAAAAGTAATAATTAGATCGAATAGTTTATTGGCAGGAGTGGAGGGGCTCGAACCCCCAGCCCCCGGTTTTGGAGACCGGTGCTCTACCAGTTGAGCTACACTCCTTTAAATTCCATAAAAACCTCATTATATTAACTATTAATTGTTATTTTCTTTAAGACTCAATGCTTGATACAACACCAGCGCCA
>CAKZQZ010000062.1 GCA_937142855.1 uncultured Alphaproteobacteria bacterium
TTGTGTCTTTTTTGTGACATAGGTTTTTCATACAAGTCGTCACCAATAATACTATAACCTAAGTATGACATGTGTACTCTAATTTGGTGTGTCCTTCCTGTTTCAAGTTTGCACTCTACTAGACTAGCATATGGAGGGTATATATCTAATATTTTCCATTTTGTTATTGCCAATTTTCCTTTGGGAGAGACAGCCATTTTTTTTCTATTTATTGGCGATCTTCCAATAGGCTTTTCAATTATACCTTTGTCCTCTGGTTGTCCCCAAACAATTGCATTATAATTTCTATCAATATCGTGATTGGCAAATATGTTAGACAAACCTATATGCGCAGTTTCAGTTTTAGCTGCCACCATAACACCGCTAGTGTTTTTGTCTAATCTATGAACTATCCCAGGTCTTTTTACACCTCCAATCCCTAGCAAACTATCACCACAGTGATAAAGTAACGCATTAACTAAAGTTTTGTTCGGTGAACCTGGTGCAGGATGTACTACCATACCAGCTTTTTTATTTAAAACTATTAAATGCTCATCTTCAAACAGGATATCTAAATTAATTTTTTCTGCTAAAGGAATTGCATTTTCTATCTCTGGTAATGAAACTGTAATTATTTTTCCACTTTTAATCTTAAAAGAAGGATCTTCTATAATAACGCCATCAAAATCTATATTCTTAGTTTCAATAAGGTTCTTAATCCTACTTCGTGATAACAGATAATTGTTTTTATTTAATACTTGTTTTGCTAACTTACTTTCTTTAATAGCTTCAGTAACCCATGCATCTATTCGTAATGTTGGTAGGTTAAAATCTTTAACAGCAAGCGATATTTTTATAGGATCTGCCATGTCTAATAACTTTGACTTAAAACGAGAAAATGAAAATAAATTACTTTCTAATATAAAACTTCTCAAAATAATTGCTATCATTTTAGGTATTCTTATTATTGTAGGTTTGTTTTTTTTATTTGTAGGTTTGGCTAAAAGTTATAATAACCTAGATAAAATTGAAAAAGAATATAGCAAACCTATAATTACAAAAGATGGATTTGATGAATTTAATTTTTTCCAACCCAATGATGCTCAATTAATATCGACATCTTTAGGCAATAACAATGAAATGCTACTAAGATTTCTTTACCAAGGAAATAATGTGTTAGTAGTCCTAAATGTTGATACAAAAAAAATTCGGTCTATTATTACTCTTAAAAGAGGAAAAGATTTTGGAAAATAAAATTCTTATTGGAACTGACACTGTTTCTGGGATACACCCGAAAATATTAAATTCTATTTATATAGCATCAAAAGAAAAAACACTTCCTTATGGAAATGATGATTTTACTAAAGAGTGCAAACAAATTATTTCTAAAGTCTTTGAAAAAGATGATTTAGAAATTTTACCCATGATGTCAGGAACTGCTTCTAACGCCCTTGCGTTATCATCGTTTCTTCGTTCTTATGGGAGTATTTTGTGTCATGCTCAATCACATATTAATAAGGATGAAGGTGGTGCTCCAGAATTTTTTTCATGTGGAGGAAAATTAATATCAATTTCTAATAGTTTAGGAAGGGTTACCGCAAACGAGCTGGCTAAGAAAATAGAACAAATCAACTTCAAAGGTAAGCAAAGTTATAATCTCTGTGGAGTTTCAATTACCCAATTGGCTGAAAATGGTACAATATACACTCCTGATGAAATAATAGAAATTAGTAAAGTTTGTAAAAAAAATAATCTTTACCTTCATATGGATGGAGCAAGGTTTTCAAACGCTTTAGCATTTCAAAAGTGTTTGTCGCCTGCAGATATTACATGGAAAGTAGGCGTGGATTGTTTATCTTTAGGCGCAACAAAAAATGGTGCTATGGCTGCTGAAGTTATAATTTTTTTTAATAAAGCGCTTGCTGTTGAGGCAAAGAAATTAGTAAAGCAAACAGGTCATGTTTTATCAAAAACGAGGTTTATTTCCGCTCAATTAAACGGATGGTTTCAAGATGGTTTGTGGATTAAACTAGCTGAAAAAGCAAATAGTCAAGCTAAATATCTTAGTAGTGAATTATCTAAATTTAAAGAATTTAGACTAATATATGAAACGCAAGCTAATGAAGTTTTTGTAGAAATTAATAAAAACATATATGAATCTATGCTTGACTTAAATATTATATCAAACTTATGGAGTAGGACCAGCGATGACAATTATATAGTTAGGTTTGTAACTTCTTTTGAAACTGAAAAATCTGAGATAGATGAGTTGTTATCTAGAATAAAAACTTTTTGTTCTGCGAGTTAAATACCATAATTTAGATAAAGAGCTATGTTAAGTGTTATATTATTAATAGTTGAAATTAAATTTTTTTCAAAAATAAAAGCAAATACTCCTATATAGGAATAGCCAATGAGTATAGGAAGAAAATAAATCCTTATCATAAAAATTATCCATGCAAGATAAAGGGGTTTCAGGGGTGCAACAATAAAGTTAGGTGTAATTTTAGATGTTGCAATAACCATTGGTGATGTTACCTTACTAAAAAAAAGGAAAACGCTTAATTTGCTATCTTCATTTATAAAAAGATTTAAAAAAAACTTAAGGCTTAAAATTATCATTAAAAAGCCAAAGATATAATCTATTACAACAAGCCAAATAGGAAATGTGTTAATCATCTTACAATTATACAAACATAATCAGGAAATGAAAAATTATTATTTACTTTATTTAAAAAAATAATTTCACTTATTAACCAAACAATCTCTCAGATCAAAGGTCATCCATGAATAACCCACAATATATTTTTTCAATGTATAAACTAAACAAGGTTTATCCTGGAGGAAAACAAGTTATTAAAGATATAAGTTTATCTTTTTTGCCTGGTGCAAAAATAGGTGTTTTGGGTGGGAATGGTGCTGGTAAGTCTACTTTATTAAAAATAATGGCTGGTTTAGACACTGATTATAACGGAGACGCCAAACTTGCCGAAGGTATTAAAGTTGGATATTTAGCTCAAGAGCCTGAGCTAAATAATGAACTTAATGTTTACGAAAATGTAATGGAAGGAATGGCTGAAGCTAAAAAAATTGTTGATGATTTTAACGCCATTTCGCTCAAATTTTCCGAAGACTTGTCTGAAGATGAGATGAATGAAACAATTTTGAAACAAGCAGAACTGCAAGAAATGATAGACAATATGGATGCTTGGGACTTGGAACGAAAAGCTGAAATAGCAATGGATGCACTAAGTTTACCGCCAGCATCTGACAAAATTGATCATTTATCTGGTGGCGAGAAAAGAAGAGTGGCATTGGCTAAGCTACTACTTTCTAATCCAGATTTTTTATTGTTAGATGAACCTACAAATCATTTAGACGCTCTTTCAGTTGCATGGTTACAAAGGTTTTTACATGACTTTCCTGGAACAGTGGTCACTATTACACATGATAGATATTTTTTAGATGAAGTGGCCGGATGGATTTTAGAGTTAGACCGAGGTGAAGGAATTCCTTATAAAGGAAATTATTCAGGTTGGTTGGAGCAAAAACAAAAAAGATTAGAATTAGAAGGGAAAATAGAAGAGGCGAGAAAAAGGAAGCTAAATGAAGAATTAGAATGGATTAAAGCAGCCCCCCGTGCTCGACAAGCTAAATCCAAGGCAAGAATATCCTCCTACGAAGAACTAGTTGCCAGAGAACAAAAAAAAGAGATCAATGTTGGAAATCTAGTTATTCCTCCTGCACCACGATTGGGTAGTGAAGTTATAAGCTTTGATAATGTTAGTAAGTCTTTTGGAGAGAAATTGTTAATAGATAGTCTGTCTTTTAAACTTCCCCCTGGAGGTATAATAGGTGTTATTGGAGCAAATGGTGCTGGAAAAACAACTTTATTTAGGCTTATTACCCAAGAAGAAAAACCAGATAATGGCGAGATTTTAATTGGTGAGACAGTTAATTTAAACTATGTCGATCAATCTAGAGATGTTTTAAAACCAGAAAAAAATGTTTGGGAATCTATTTGTGATGGCCTTGACGAAATTCAAATTGGTAAAAAAACTATACAAAGTAGGGCATATGTAGGACAATTTAATTTTAGGGGTTCTGACCAACAAAAAATTGTTAGCCAATTATCTGGAGGCGAAAGAAATAGAGTTCACTTAGCAAGAACTTTAAAAATACCTGGAAATGTATTGTTACTTGATGAGCCAACTAACGATTTAGATGTAGATACTTTAAGATCATTAGAAGAAGCAATCTTAGAATTTTCAGGCTGTGTGGTAGTAATTTCGCATGACAGATGGTTTTTAAATAAACTTGCCACGCATATATTAGCGTTTGAAGGCGACAGTCATGTAGAATGGTTTGAAGGTAATTATCAAGATTATGAAAATGATAAAAGAAGAAGACTAGGTGAGGAATCTTTAAATCCTAAAAGAATGAAATATAAACCAATCATAAGGTAGATTACTTTTTGATTTTAAGTTTTTCTATTAGAAAATCAAAATCACCTTTATTTTTCCTTAAGATAGATGTCGTTTCAGATTTATGAGAACGTATTAGTGATATACCCTCTATTTCCAAGTCAAGAATACTGAAAGTTTCATCTTTTCCTTTTGATAGTTTCCACAATAAGTTAATAGGAGGATTATTTTTTTTTCTATCTTCGATGATACCTCTTACATAAACTAATTTTTTTCCTCTTAGTTCGGAGCTGAGAGGTTTATAAGACATTGTTGCAAGTGTGTTTAAATGATCTTCTATTGTGTTAACTATTTGATGAAGTAAAACTAACTTGTATTTGATTTTTTGATCATCAGTAGCTTTTTTCCAAAAGCTTCCAGTTGTAGCTTTAGCCATAAAATCTAAATTTATGTTTTGGTTAATTAATGGTGTTATCTTTTTAGAACGTTCTTCAGAGCTTAATTCAATTGTTTCTAATGCATGCTTTTGGGCCTCTGCAATCATTTCCTCGATTATCTTATTACCTTGCTGCAAGTCATCCGAATACGAGTTATATGTGAATACTGGAGAAAATAAAATACTCGCCAATAACAAAATATACTTAAATTTATTCCAATAGTTTTTCAAATTCTGCATCTATCTCTTTATTTTTTAAATTGATGTATTTTTTACCATACACATTATTTCTTCTATTTTGAATATAGAAAGACCTTAGTTTAATATAAGGATCTGGGGATTCATAAATATTATCAATTGTTTTAGATAGTTTAGATCTTGTATCGATTGCGTTTAGAGGT
>CAKZQZ010000063.1 GCA_937142855.1 uncultured Alphaproteobacteria bacterium
AAAATAAATATTATTTTACAACCAACAATTTTTATTAAATTTCTAATCAAATTTTATCTTTTTACCTCAGGTATAAGTCCTTTAGGAGCAAATCTAAGTGTTAATAATAATATCAATCCCATAAACATAAGCCTAATGTGTGCAGCATTTTCTAATAAATGTGTTTTTACTACATTTGCGTCGGAAATATGTGAAGTGATTTGAGATATAAACCATAAGCCAAGGGGTTCTGCTTGGACCCAGAAAAACCAAATTAAAAATCCTCCTATGATTGATCCAAAATTATTCCCAGATCCACCTACTATGACCATTATCCATATCAAAAAAGTGTATCTTAAAGGTTGATATGAAACTGGGGTAAATTGACCATCAAGAGTTGTTAACATTGCTCCAGCAATACCAATTATAGCTGAACCAATTATAAAAACCTGCAAGTGTCTTTGTTTTATATTCTTTCCCATGGCATTTGCAGAAACTTCATTGTCTCTGATTGCTCTCATCATGCGACCCCATGGTGATTTAACGGCGATTTCAAGTAAATATAAAACTATTAGTAAAACCAAACAAAACCATATTGAGTAAGATAATTTAACTATTATTGAAGAAAGTTCAGGTATTGGAATATCCAAAATTTTTGAAGTTTGTAAAATCCATTCTTTTGATTGTAATTCTATTTCATAGGGAACAGGTCTTGGAATTCCATTAACATTTTTAACACCTCTAGATAACCAATCCTCATTCTTTAAGATGTAAATGATAATTTCAGATATACCGAGTGTTGCAATTGCTAAATAATCTGACCTCAAGCCTAATGATATTTTACCAATGATATACGCAGAAAAAGCTGCTAATAAACCTCCAACAGGCCAAGAAATTAACACTGGTAGATTAAATCCACCCAAATAACCTGTCTTTGCTGGTTCAATAGCTTCTATTTTTTCAATAGGAACATCAACTAAAAGGCGCATAAAAAAATAACCAGAAATTATGATTAAAAAAGAAACCATATATTTAATTTTTTTATTAAATTGGCTCTTTTTAAATATGATTATTGATAGGAAAATAGACAAAATAAATATACCTAGACCTATAATGATTGAAAAACCACCAGTATCCCAAGCATTTTGAGTGGGAGGCATAGAAATAATAATATTTGCTAGGCCACCTAAGGCAGCAAAACCCATCACACCAAAGTTAACAATTCCTGCATTACCCCATTGAATATTAATTCCTAGTGACATTATAGAGGATATTAAACATAGGTTAAAAATAGTTAATGCCACATTCCAACTCTGGATAATACCAACAGCAAATAATGTGATAGCCATCATAATATAAAGAATTTTTATTCGAGATAAGTTGGTCATATTTTGAACTCTAAATAACTTTACCTTTATAAATACCTGTTGGTTTTATTAACAAAACTAATACTAATATAATGAAAGAAATAGCTATTTTGTAATCTGTAGATAATATTTGTAACAACCCTTCGGGAACCATAAAGCTTGGTAGAAAGTAGAAAAATATTTTTTTATACGCAAATGTTATTATGAGTTCAGAAAAAGCTATCACAAATCCACCAATGATTGCGCCCACAGGATTTCCTACTCCACCTACAATTGCAGCAGAAAAAATTGGTAATACTAAATGGAGATATGTAAAGGGTTTATAGCTCTTATCAAGTCCATATAAGGTTCCAGCAACGCATGCTAAAGTTCCTGTTATTATCCAAGTGATTAAAACAACTTTTTCAGGATTAATACCTGATAATAAGGCTAAATCTTTATTATCTGAATAAGCCCTCATAGATTTCCCAGTTTTTGTTTTATTTAAAAACCAAAAGAGTAAAATTACTAACAAAACAGTTATAAGTATAGTAATCCCTTGTGTGGTTTTTAGAGTTAATCCTTCATTCAACCCTGTGAAGTTTTTAAATGTCTTAGCTTTAAAAACAAACCTTTCACCATCAAAAAAATTTTTGTCGCCAGGGCCTACAATGAATCTTATTAATCCACCTGTAAAAAACATCACTCCGATAGATACTATTAAATTAATGACACTCTTGGAATTTTGCTGTCGATAAAATTTAAAAATTAATTTGTCAACTATAAGACAATAAAAAATTGTAAATATGATTGCTATTGGTAAAACTAATATTGCTGTAGGCAAAGGATATAGATTTATTTCCAAACTTATAAATAACCAACATAAAAGAATTGAACTCATAGCCCCGAATGACATAAACTCACCATGAGCAAAATTTGAAAATCTAAGAACACTATAAACAATAGTTATGCCTAGTGCTCCAAGTGCTAATTGGCTCCCATAAGTCAAACCTGGTATGACTATATAATTTGAAATCAATGTTATTCCATTAAGAAAATCTATAATAATTCACCCTCCTAAAAAGGCCTGACGGACTTGCTTGTTTTTTAAAAGTGAATTTCCATTGTCTGTAAAAAGGTTTTTTCCTTGGTTCAAGACAAAACCTAGATTAGAGATCTTCAAAGCTTGTTTTGCATTTTGTTCTACCATTAATACAGCAGTCCCTTCCTTAGCAATTTGAAGTACTTTATTAAATAGTCCGTCCATTATTATTGGAGACACCCCTGCAGATGGTTCGTCTAGCATTAAAACTTTTGGTTTAGTCATCAATGCTCTTCCAACCGCCACTTGCTGTCTCTGTCCTCCTGACAACTCACCAGCTTCCTGATGTTTTTTATCTATTAAAGCTGGAAATAATTCAAAAACATATTCTAGCATTTCTTTTAAACTACTTTGATCAATGAATGCGCCCATTTCCAGGTTTTCTTGTACGGTAAGAGAAGGAAAAATATTATTGGATTGTGGAACAAAACCCATACCTTTTAAAACTCTTTGTTGTGGTTTTAGGTTAGTAATATCTTCTCCATTTAATAAAATCCTTCCATTTTTTAATGGCAGAAGTCCAAAGAGCGCTTTCATAGCGGTTGACTTTCCAGCACCATTTGGTCCCACAATGGATGATATTTCACCTTTTTTAACACCAATGTTACAATTAGACACAATATCTACTGAACCATAACCACAGGTAATATTTTCTCCTGATAATAAAAACATAGCCTAATAATTTTTCATTTAATTTTTACCTAAATATACTTCTACAACTTTTTCATTTTCCTTAACTTTTGAAATTTTATCAGTCATTAATATTGATCCTTCTGCCATAACAATAACAGGATCACATAATTTACTAATGAACTCGATATCATGTTCTATCATACAAAATGTGTAGTTAAGTTCTTTGTTTAATCTTAATATGGCATCACCAATTGTATTTAATAAGGTGCGATTTACACCAGCACCAACTTCATCAAGAAGGATGATTTTAGGCTTTACCATCATAGTTCTTCCTAATTCTAGCAATTTTTTTTGTCCACCTGATAGATTTCCGGCATATTCATTCGCCAAATGTGTAAGTTGTAAAAAATCTAATACCTCATCAGCTTTCTTAGAAATTTCAAGTTCTTCAATTTGGATTTTTTTAGGAAATACCCATGTATTTATTATTGACTCTCCAATTTGATTTGGAGGCACCATCATAAGATTATCTTTAACTGTTAAAGATGAAAACTCATGCGCTATTTGAAAAGTTCTTAATATTCCAAGGTTAAATAATTGGTGTGGCTCATATCCTGTTATATCAGTATGACCAAGTTTTATAGTCCCAGAATCAGGTTGTATAGAACCGTTTATTAAATTAAATAAAGTAGTTTTACCTGCTCCATTTGGTCCAATGAGTGCGGTTATAGAAGATTTCTCAATTTCTAGAGATACGTTATTAATGGCTTTTATTCCGCCAAAACTCTTGTAAAGATTTTTTATTTCAAGCATATGAAAAAATAAATATTAAAGGCTTAAGAGGTTATCTTAAGCCTTTAATATTATTATCTGTAACCAACTTTTTTAGTTTTCTGGTTTTCTATTAAAATTTCTGCAAAGCTTCCAGAAGATTCCCCAGAACCAACAAGTTCTAAAGCTGTTGCTCCTACGTAATCAATATCTTTTCCAGCTCTAATTAAACTAAGTGCTTTCCCGAGTTCCCCAGGAAAGATTTTTTCTCCTGGTGCATTAGCTACATCCATAATACTGTTTTTAAAAACATTACTTTTGGTAGATTTTGATTTTTCCATAGCTAGCATAATCAAAGCTGCAGCATCATAAGATTCTGGTCCATAAGGCCCTGACTCGAAGCCTGCTAATTTTGCTAATTCAGAATATTTTGCTGCTCCTGGACTATCTGTACCTGGGACAGATCCAATTGATCCATTAAGATCAGAACCAATAGCTTTCGGGAGTGAATCGCCAATCATACCGTCCGGTAAGAAAAATTTATTAAAAGCATCAGCGTCTAGTGATGCTTGAATTATACCCTTACCACCTTGATCAAGGTAACCTGCAACTATTAAAATATCACCTCCAGCTTGAGCTAGAGCTGCAACTTCAGCGCTGTAATCAGCTTTGCCATCTTCATGAGAAGCAGTAATTGTTATTTTACCACCTATTATGTAGCACCGTAAATATATAAAAAAATTTTGACTTTTCAAAATTATACCATGCCACCGTATCATTTCAATTTGTGGAGTGTCTGGGAATCGAACCCAAAACGTCCAGCTTGCAAAACTAGAGTGCAGCCTTTGCACACCCCGTAAAAAAGAAAATCCCAACTAAATTAATAATCGGGATTCCTAGAACTTTATAGCTTGTCAAACACCTACATAGGAATCCCCTTTAGAGCCGTACCCCAATCCGATAAGAATTCATATGTAAGATAACTTCTGTTCATAACTATAATACAAATCCTGATTAAAAAAAGTTCAAAAGACCTTTATTTTTTTCAATAGATCTTTTTAAATATTTTTTTGCCTGTTCCCAATCTACATCATTGCGGTCTAA
>CAKZQZ010000064.1 GCA_937142855.1 uncultured Alphaproteobacteria bacterium
TGTTCTGGTCTAATTGAATTGGACACTTTTGTTAGAGAAAATAACTATAACTAACAGAGGTATTTATGACATCTAAAAAACAAATAAATAAGCGTTATCCTGAAGAATTTAAACAAGAAGCAGTATCTCTAGTATTAGAGCAAGGATATACAATAACAGAAGCAGCTGATGCAGTTGGTGTTGACAGAAAGCTTATTTATAACTGGAAGAATAAAATTGAGCAGGCTAAGTCTCCTGACGCTCTTAGCTCATCAGAACGAGCAGAATTGCTAGCTCTTCGCAAAGAAAACAAAAACTTACGTATAGAGAGGGAAATCTTAAAAAAGGCGTCAGCCTTCTTTGCAAAAGAAATCAAGTAACCAAGAAGAAATATTTACTCGAACTTTATAAAAGCATAGAAGGCCAATATCCAGTCACTCGAATTTGTAAAGCTTTGGGTGTGCCTCGTAGCAGCTGGTACTACCAAGGCAAGCGCCAAGCTAAGATTATTACACAGGAGCAGTTAAGACTGCACCGGCGCATAAAAGAGCTGTTTAATTCCAGCAGAGGTAGCCTTGGCTCACGTCAACTGGTTAAGAAGCTAGATTTAGATGGTATTAAGATCTCAAGGACTAAGGTACGCAAGATCATGAAAACTCATAATCTAAAAGTTAAACAGAGATTGGCATATAAAGTAACAACCAAACGAAAGCATAGTGATTTAGTCGCTGATAATTTATTAAATATGCAATTTAACCCAGAGAAATCTGACACCGTATGGGCGGGTGATGTGACATATCTAAGAACTCGAGAAGGATGGTGTTATTTAGCCATAGTGATGGATCTCAACTCTCGTAAAATCATTGGATGGCATATAAGTAAAAATATGAGCGCAGATCTTGTCATTAACGCAATGCAAATGGCAATCAACCTTCGTAAACCAAAAGGTGATCTGATATTTCATAGTGACAGAGGGGCGCAGTATACAGGCAAACGCTTCAGAAAATTATTAAAGAAAAATAATATCAAAGCATCAATGAGCGGCAAGGGTGCGTGTTGGGATAATGCGGTGGTTGAACGATTTTTTGGTAGTTTAAAGAATGAATGGTTACTTAAAGTAATTCATTTAACAAGAGAGTCAATGAAAGTTGATGTGCAAAAATATATCAAATATTACAATCATGAAAGGCTACACACAACATTAGGAGATTTAAGCCCTGTAGCCTACGAAAAGAGAAATATAAAAGTGTCCAACTTTAGTTGACCAGAACA
>CAKZQZ010000065.1 GCA_937142855.1 uncultured Alphaproteobacteria bacterium
AAGCATCTCTTATTCCTGCACACATTCCTTGACCCATAAATGGAGGCGTTAAATGCGCAGCATCTCCAACTAAAAACAAACGTCCTTTTCTCCACTTTTTTGCTATGGCAGATTGAAATCTGTAAATAGTTTTTCTTTCAATTGTAACTTCATTCGGCAACACCCATTGTCTTAAGAATTCCCACAAGTTCTTTTCATCAAAAAAGTTTTCATAACTTTCATGATCTTTAAGCGCTATTTCCCACCTTCTTCTTTTGCCAACATTTCTACAATATGTAGCTGGTCTGTTTGCATTACAATATTGGATAGTTCTATCAGGTAAATTATTACTATTTGTTTTTAATATCACGTCAATAACTGCCCATCTCTGTTCAAAGCCTAAGTGTTCTAACGGTGATTTTATTTGATCTCTTATAAATGAATTAGCTCCATCACAGCCAATAACATATTTTGATTTTACTGAATAATTTTTATCTGTCTGAGTGTTTCTATAATTCACAACAGTAAATTTTTTTTCATTTTTTGCTTTAAAAACTTCACAGTTCTGTAGAATTTTGACTTTACTAAATTTCTTTAATTTGTAACGAAGGCTTCTTTCTAAATCAGGTTGATGAAAGCGATAGCTTGGAAACCACCCATTATCTGTGATTTTCTTAGGCCTTGGCCAATCAAGAAGAAGTTGACCTTTTTCATTAATAAATTTTGTTCCTTTATTAAGTATTAATTTTTTGGACAAGCTTTTTGCTATACCAATAGTGTTAAAAACTCTCATTACTTCATCATCAAAATGTACCGCACGAGGTAAATCGTATAAGCCCGCCTCTTTTTCTAAAATCAGAACTGAGAAATCATTAAGTGCTAATAAATTAGCTAAAGTTGCTCCTGCTGGTCCCAACCCCACAATCACAATATCAAAATCTACATTCATTAGTTTGTTTGTGCTCATTTTTTGCTAATATTTTGGTAAAGCCATGGACAATCAATTATCATTGGTGACTGATTTCCCTCTTTAGCTGTTTCAAGCCGTTTTTGTCGGAATTTTAACCTCTCTTTGTCAGGTAAGTATAGTCTTTCATGACCCCAAAAACTTGGACCCAAGGTAGTTTCATGCGGTGTCCATGTGCCAGGGTCAATTATCCTACCCCCCCATCCATTTTCAATAAAAAAACCTGAAGGTGTATGGGCATAAAATGAAGTCATATAATCATTGGTATGTCTTCCCAATGTATAAGCAATTGTCCCTTCATTATATTGAAGAAGATCATAACCTTGCCCAACATCGTCTAGATTTTGATACTCTACCATAAAATGATGAAAACCTTCTTGACCAGTACCAATTAAAGCAAAACTATGGTGGCGTCCATTTACATGAAAAAAACATAAGGAGATTGGGTCATGACTATAATCACTTACTTTAAAATCAAGGGTATCTCTATAGAACGGTATTAAATCATCTATCTTAGAAACGTGCAATACCGCATGCCCTAGCCCACAAATGTCAGTTTTAAAACCTGATATTGGACGTCCTGGAGTAAAAGGGGTTTTATCAATTTGAGGTTTGTATACGAGTTCAATTCTGTTACCGGCAGGATCATTGAAATATATTAGTTCTTCAACAAACCTCATATCAGAAAAACTTTTATCACCTAACTTTACTGAAATACCAAGATCGTCTAATCTTTTTGCATACATTTGAAGATCAGATTTTTCTTCAACTTCCCAACCAAGAAAAGCAAGTTTGTCACCAGGCTCACCAGAAATAGTAAATCTTTGCTTATGGTCATCCATTCTAAAGCATAAAGATTTCTTGGTATAATCTACTTTCTGCATACCTAAGTTTTTAGTAGCAAAATTTTGCCACTCATCTAATTTATCAGAATTCACTCCTATATAACTCAGTGCATTAATAGACATTTGTTATACCTTAAACAAAATATAATTAATTTAAATTATATATTATTTTGATAATTTATCAAATAGTTTATGTTAAATTTATCAAATAATAAGAATTTATATAAAATTATTTCAAATACAATTTGATTTATCAAAATATGTAGTTAATGATTTAGTTATTAAAACAAATGTCTTAATAAGACTTTTTATATGGAGGAATATAAATGAATAAGTTTATCGGCTTATTAGCCACTTCAATAATCGGTGCAGGATTATCATTTCCTGTATTAGCCGACAAGATCACTTTAAAATTTCATACAATGGTACCAATGCCTGCTAACTCTAATGCAAAATTTGTTAAACCTTGGGCAGATAAAGTACAAAAGGAAAGTAATGGGGAAATAATCACTGAAATGTATCCTTCGATGCAACTTGGTGGCAAGCCGCCTCAACTTGTTGATCAAGCCCGCGAAGGTGTTGTAGATATTGTATGGACAGTAGCTGGCTATACACCTGGAAGATTTCCAAGACTCTCTGTTTTTGAATTACCGTTTATGCCAACTAATGCTAAAGTTACTGCTCAAGCAGTTCAAGAATTTGTAGAAACAGCAGGCGCAGAAGATCTTAAAGATTATAAAATACTTGCTGTACACGTTCACTCACCAGGAATGATCCATACAAAAAACACTCTAATCAAGTCAGTTAGTGATTTTCAGGGACTAAAATTAAGGGGCCCTACTCGTTCTGCAACAAGTTTATTAAAAAAATTGGGAGCTACTCCAGTCGGAATGCCAATTCCAAAAGTTGCACCATCATTATCAAAAGGGGTCATAACTGGGATGGTTGTGCCTTGGGAAATAATGCCATCTTTTAAACTTCAAGAACTTACAAAATCACACACTAACGTAGCTGGTAATAGGGGACTTTACACAACACCCTTTTTATTTGTAATGAATAAAGCTAAGTATGATTCATTATCACCAGCCCATAAAAAAGTAATTGATAATAATTCTGGAATGTCTCTGGCCAAAGAAGCTGGTGTCTTATGGGATGGTTTTGAAGGCCCTGCTCGTGATTTAGCCGTTAAAGCTGGTGGCGAATTTCACGTTCTATCAGGCGCACCATTAGCAGAAATTAAAAAAGCTGCTGATGAAGTTATTCAAGATTGGATTAAAGATGCGAATAGTAAAGGTCTTAATGGACAAAAATTATATGATACAGCTAAATCATTAATTTCAAAATATGAGAAAATGAGCTAAACCTTTAGTATATGGGTTTTGTAAAAAAAAAAATTTCTTTTAAAATACGTCCAAATAATAATTTTGGACGTATTTTAAATTTAACATCAAGGTATTTTGCAATATTTGGTGGTTTTGTTTTATTAACAGCCGCTCTAATTAGTATTTTTTCTATTTTTGGGAGGGTTGTTTTCTCTTCACCCCTTCTAGGTGACTTTGAATTAGTTGAAATTGCTTGTGCTGTAGCCATTGGTTCTTTTTTGCCACTTTGTCATCTAAAAAATGGTAACGTTATAGTTGATTTTATAACGGCTAAATTATCAAAAAAAAAAATTAATATTTTAGATGCAACTAGTTCGCTAATCTTTGGTTTAGTAGCTCTTTTCTTTAGCTCTCGTATGATATTAGGGGCAAAAGATATGTATGTTTACCAAGAAGAAACTATGCTTCTAGCTTTTCCTATTTGGATTCCGTTTTTACCTGTCATTCTATCGTTTTTTCTTCTTACTATTTGTTGCTTTTATACATTTATTTTAAAAATTAATGAAATATTAGGAAATTAGTTCTTATGGATAAATTTACTCTTGGCATAATAGCTTTTCCAATATTATTTTCCATGCTAGCCCTCAGGATTCCTATTGGCTTGTCTATGCTTATAGTAGGCTGTTCAGGGACTATTTTAATAGCAGGTTGGCTACCAATTTTGTCTCAAGTCAAAACAAGTGCATGGCATCTATTTTCAAACTACTCTCTATCAGTAATTCCTCTTTTTTTATTAATGGGAAATTTTGCTGGCAA
>CAKZQZ010000066.1 GCA_937142855.1 uncultured Alphaproteobacteria bacterium
GCTGGTCTATCTGCCAATTCCTTATACCATCTAGTGACATTTGGAAATTCATTTAAATCTATTTCTTGCCAATCAAATCTAGCAGTCCATGGCCATATTGATATATCAGCGATACTATATTCATTACCTGAGATATATTGATGTTGACCAAGACGCTTGTCCATTACGCCGTACAGCCTTCTGGCCTCTTTTGAGTACCTTTCTTCCGCGTAAGCAGACTTTCCTTTGTTGTATTTAACAAAGTGATGGACTTGTCCAAACATCGGCCCTACACCACCCATTTGCCACATAAGCCATTCAATAGTCCTGTAATATTCATCTGAGTTAGACTTATTAATTAATTTTTCACTCTTCTCGGCTAAATACATAAGAATAGCACCTGACTCAAAGAGTGAATAATTATTATTATCTTTATCAACTATTGCTGGAATTCTGTTATTTGGAGAGACTTTTAAAAAATGGGGTTGGAATTGCTCATCCTTTGCAATATTTATTGAATGAACGTTATAATCCATCCCTATTTCTTCGAGCATTATAGAGACTTTTCTTCCATTAGGTGTATGCCAAGTATATAAATCTATCATTTTTTTGTCCTTATTATTTAAAGAGTGATTACAATTCCGCCTTTAGTTTTTCTACCTTCTAGTAAATTGTGTGCATCTACAATTTTTTCTAATGGCATTCTATCATGAATAGCTACATTCAATCTGCCATCAGCAATCCTACTGTAAAGCTGATAAGAAGCATCATTGTACTCGTCTCTATTAGCAATATAAGTAAATAAAGTTGGTCGTGTTACAAACAATGATCCTTTAGCTGATAAAAGACCTAAATTAAAATCAACTATAGGTCCTGAAGCTTGACCAAAAAGAGCCCATAAACCACGAGGTTTAAGACAATCCATTGAGCCAGGAAAAACTGATTTTGCTACACTGTCATAAACAACATCACATTTTTGATTGTTAGTAATACTCATAACTTCAGCAACAAAGTCTTTGTCATTATAGTCAATCACGTGATGATATCCCGCTTTTTTTGCAGCCTCAGCTTTTTCAGGGCCTCCCACAGTTCCAATCATAGTAGCACCAATCTCACTACCCCATTGTCCCATTAATTGACCTACGCCACCTGCAGCTGCGTGGACTAAAGCTGTCATTCCACTTTCCAACTTAAATGTTAGATGAAGCAAATAATGAGTTGTAAGACCCTTTAAAGTACTAGCGACAACATCATGATCATTTACTTTAACTTTTAACTCAACTGCATGAGCTGCATTTATCAGTGCATATTCAGCATAGGCTCCAACAGGTGTTACATAAGAAACCTTGTCTCCTTCTTTTAAAAAATCAACACCATCTCCTACGGCATAAACATGTCCAACGCCCTCTGATCCAGGAACTTTAATTTTTTCTTGATTAGGCCAAGGATATAAACCACTTCTGAAATATGTATCTAAGTAATTTAAACCAATTGCATCATTTTTAACTACTATTTGGCCAGGACCTGGTGTTGGTATATCAGCTTCTATAAGCTTCATATTTTCTGCTGCACCAAAATCAGTTAATTCTATCACTCTTTGTGTCATTGTATCTCCCTAGAATATATATGTGAAACCATTACATTTTATAATGACTTATATCAAATTAGAATTTATGATAACCAAAATCAATGTTTTATAATTAATTACTTGTAAAACTAGCATTTATAATTATGTCTATAAAAAACAAATCAGGAGAATTTTATGAGTTTAGTATTGTCAGAATTACCCTATGCTATAGATGCACTTGCAGATCATGGTATGAGCAGAGAAACAATGGAATATCACCATGATATTCATCACAAAGCATATGTAGACAACGGAAACAATCTGTTAAAAGGAACAGAATGGGAAAATAAAAGCTTGGAAGAAATAATTGTTGGTACCTATGATTCAAATAGTGTTGCCCAAAATGGTATTTTTAATAACGTTTCACAACATTGGAACCATGAACAATTTTGGCAAATGATGGGACCATCAAAAGTAAGTATGCCTTCAGAACTAGAAAACGCAATTACGAGCTCATTTGGAAGTGTTGATAAGTTTAAAGAAGATTTTTGTAATGCTGGCGCTACTCAATTTGGATCTGGTTGGTGTTGGTTAGTGAAAGATAAAGATGGTAGTTTAAAAATAACTAAAACTGAAAATGGTGTTAACCCAGTCTGTTTTGGTCAAACTGCTTTGTTAGGTTGCGATGTATGGGAACACTCATATTATATTGATTTTCGAAATAAAAGACCAGTCTACCTAAAAAACTTTGTAGACAATTTAGTTAACTGGGAAAATGTAGCTTCACGTCTATAAAATCATTTTAATAAGATAAAGGCATTTTATAAAATGCCTTTATTCTTTTTCCATAACTATATCAAAATTTAAAAGTAAACATTTTTCTTTGCTTTCATCATCAATACCATGCTCGAGTTTTCTTATTAAACTTTTCTTAACAGCAAAGACTGTATCACTTTCTAGATATTTATCTCCATCAATAAAAACATGTGTTACTAAATCTTTATAACCTTTAGATTTTACCATAAAATGAATATGTGCTGGCCTAAAGGGATGTCTATCTAAATTTTGCAAGAGATCTCCTACAGGGCCATCCACTGGGATAGGGTAGTATTGTGGTTTAACTGTTCTAAACATATAAGAGCCATCATCAAGTGTTTCCAAAGTTGCTCTTAAATCAACAATATCGTCTCCTTTTTGTACGTCGTACAAACCATCAGGACCTGATTGCCAAACTTCTATTGAAGCTCCTGAAACAGGTTGATTATTAACATCGGTGATTTTACCTGAAACTATACAATTTTCACCTGAAACTGTTTTGGCAATATTATCCCCATTATTTATTTTAACTGATGGTGCATGAAATGGCCCCAAGACTGTAGTTTCCGTTTCTTCATTAGATTTTCTATTGTTTATAGCATCCAAAAGCATTGAAACACCCAATACATCAGACAAAAGAATAAATTCTTGTCTTCTATCATCGCATTTTTGACCCGTTTTAGTTAAAAACATTATAGCTTTCATCCACTCTTCTTCTGTCGGCTCTACCTCTTTAACAACTTGATGTAGATGGGTAATGATAGAATTCATAATTTGTTTTAATCTTTTATCTTCTATCCTTGCAAAACTGTTTAAAACAGCTTCTGTAGCGTTATTCTCATTAAAATCCATTTGTACCTCCTATTTTAAATTACTCTCTAAGGTCTTAATAAAATCCATTGCGCCATTTTGTATATTTTCTTCCCAATCGTTTGCAGCTTCATTATTTGCATTATCAGAAATGTACTTATAACAATAAAAGTTAATCCTATTTAGATGACAAAACTTTGCAATAGAATAAGCCTCCATATCAACCACATCAGTTTTCAAAGTTTGTTTAGAAATTACAAAGTTATCTCCAGTACCACAGGAAAAACCATCATAATTAAATTTAATTGTTTTGTTTTTTTCAAAAGGTGTTTCACCAACCTTAAAACCTAATGCTGTCACATCCATATCTCTTTGTTTAAATGAATTAACAGAAACTAAACCTTTTAAATTAGAGTTCAAAGCCCCAGCAGTACCATAATTTATAATGGTTGATGGTTTATATGTGTTGTAGGCCTTTGCTACTGTTAGAGCTGCATTAACCTTACCTACTCCTGAATAAACAATATTCCAGTTTGGCAAAAGTTTTTGAGGTAATTCTCTTTCTAAAGCAACTATAATAAGCGAATTTTTATGATTAATACCTTTAATCATCATACTTTAATAAAGAATAAACAGGACAATTTAAATTATTTTTACCCATTAATGATACTAATTCTATTAAAACTAATGAGGCAACAACATTACCATTTGATATACAAACCAGCTCTTCTGCACACTTAAGAGTACCTCCGGTTGCAAGCAAATCATCAACTAAAATAATATTTTTATTTTTTAAATTTATCTTTTTTTGAATAGATAGTGAAGATGAACCATATTCTAAATCATAAGTTTTACTGATCACATCACCTGGTAATTTACCTTGTTTTCTTATCATAAATGACCCAATACCAATTGCATCAGCAATTAGAGTAGAAAACAAGAAACCTCTTGCATCCAAACCACCAATAAGATCAACCTTATGTGACTTAATATTATTTAAAAATTTATTCTTTGCATAATCTAAAGCATTACTATTTTCTAGCAAAGGACTGATATCCTTGAAGTTTATACCTTTAATTGGAAAATCAGGAATTTCATCTATGTAATTAAATAAGTTCACTTTTAATCAAAACAATCTATAAAATTATCATAACTTTACTCTAATATAAATTTAATGGATACAAAATGAATTTTTTAATGCCTCATTCTCCCAAACGGGAAATTTCTATTAACAAAAACGGAGTGCTAAACAATTTAAGCTTTGTTTTAAAAGATATGTGCAAGATTAAAGGCTTAAAAACTTCATGCGGCAATCCTGATTTTTATGTTAAGTGCTCTATTGCAGAAGATCATGCCCCATTTTTAAATGAGCTTTTAAACAATGGAGCTGTTTTAAAAGGAATTACGATTTGTGATGAATTCTTTTATTCATTAATTGGGGAAAACGGTCATTACGGCACACCCAACAATTTAAATGCTCCTGGTTGTGTGCCTGGTGGATCAAGCTCTGGTTCAGCAGCTGCCCTAACCGAAAACCTTTACGATTTTTCAATAGGCTCTGATACAGGTGGTTCCGTTAGAATTCCAGCTTCATTTTGTGGGTTAATGGGAATAAGGCCTACACATGACAGAATTAACACTAATGGTGTTTATCCTATGGCACCAAGCTTTGATACCGTAGGTTGGTTTGCAAAGAAGATTGAAGTGTTTCAGAAAATTGGTGATGTTCTATTAAATAATAATGAGACTTCTAAAGCTAATTTTAAAAAATACGTTATTGCAGAAGATCTTCTTGAAATAGCTGAAACTGAAGTTCAAAATGAATTTAAAAAATTTATAGATTTAAAGTTACCAGGAATTAGTAAAGTTCGTCTATCTACCCTCACCAAATCAGAAATTGCAGATAATTTCAGAATTCTTCAAGGTAACGAAGTGAAAGAAAACGTTTTACCTTGGATAACAAAAAATAAACCAACCATATCACCTGAAATAAATGCAAGGATTGAGATGGCTTCAAAAATAACTAATGACGAAGTAAAATTAGCTAAAACTTTTAGAAACAAGCTTGTTAAAGAGGTCGAAAATTCTTTACCTGAGGGAGTTATAGCTATATTCCCTACAGCTCCCTTTTCAGCACCAGTTTGTGGTCAAGACGATGCAAGCTTGGGATCTTATAGAAAAAAGTTAATGGAAATGACTTCAATAGCGGGAATGACTTACAGACCACAAATTTCTTTACCTTGCTTAAAAAATAAAAATAGACCTGTAGGCATTTCATTATTAGGTTGGAAATATAGTGACGAAATATTATTAAAAAAAATTACAGACATAATAGAAGGATAAAAAATGACACGTATAAAAGATTGGAAAGTTGAAGAATTAACAAAAGAACAAAAAGAAATACATGACACTATTATTTCTGGACCTAGAGGACACGTTGTAGGACCTTTAAGAATTTGGCTTAACAATCCTGGCCTTGCTAAAAGCGCACAAACTGTTGGCGCTTATGCCAGATACGGAACCTGTCTTTCTAAAGGATTATCTGAATTAGCCATTATTGTTACTGGAAGAGTTTGGTCAGCTGCTTTTGAATGGGAGCATCATGCTCCACTAGCAATTGAAGGTGGAATTGATCCTGAGCATGTAAAAGTTATAAGCTTAGGTCAAAAGCCAAATTTTCAAAATGCGGAAGAAGAAGCTGTCTTTGATTTTGCAGCAGAAGCTAATATTTTAAAAAATGTAACTGATGCAACTTATCAAAAATTAGTCGATTTATTAGGAGAAAATGCTGCAATAGATTTAGTCGGCATATGTGGTTACTATAGTTTAATTTCTATGACATTAAATGTTTTCAAAGTACCAAATGACACTGATAAATGGCCATTACCAGAAGTAAGTGATTTTTCTAAAATGTTGAAAAATTAATTATTACTTGGAAATGTATATTGGGCACCTGAATGATGGCCTGAAGGCCATCTTCCGGTTACCGTTTTTAACCTAGTATAAAATCTTACCGCTTCCATTCCATAAACACCATGACCGCCAAATGCAGACCTTTTCCAACCTCCGAATGAATGATAGGCAACAGGAACTGGAATAGGTACATTAACCCCTACCATTCCTATTTGACATTCATTTGTAAATTTTCTTGCAACACCTCCGTTTGAAGTAAAAATCGCAGTTCCATTTCCATATTCGTGCTTATTAACAATATCAAGTGCATAATTAAAACTATCAGCTCTGACCATAGAAAGAACAGGGCCAAAAATTTCTTCTTTATAAATAGACATATCAGTTGTTACATTGTCAAAAAAAGAACCGCCTATAAAAAAACCATTTTCATAGCCTTGAAGCTTTAAATTTCTTCCATCTACAATTAAATCTGCCCCCTCTTCCAAGCCTTGATCTATATATTTTTTTACTTTAGCCAGGTGATCAGAGGTCACTAAAGGCCCCATTTCAGACTCAGGGTCAAGTCCAGGACCTATTTTTAAATTTTCAATTTTAGGCTTAACAATTTCTTTAATTCTATCACCTGTTCCTTGACCAACAGCTACCACAACAGAGATAGCCATACATCTTTCACCAGCAGACCCAAAAACAGAACCCATTATAGCATCACCAACCATTTCCATGTCGGCATCTGGCATTACCACCATATGGTTTTTAGCTCCACCCATTGCTTGCACTTTTTTCCCATACTTAGCAGCTTCTTTATATACGTAATGAGCAATAGGAGTTGAACCTACAAAACTTACACCACTAATGTCTTTGTGTTGCAAAATTGCATCCACGGTTTCTTTTCCACCATTAACAAGATTTAAAACACCAGGAGGTATCCCTGCCTCCAAAACTATTTCAGCCAGTAATTTAGTTGAGCTTGGATCTCTTTCAGAAGGTTTCAGAATGAAACAGTTTCCACAAGCAATGGCAACAGGAAACATCCACATTGGAACCATCACAGGAAAATTAAAAGGTGTTATGCCTGCACATATTCCCATAGGCTGATAATCAGACCAACTATCAATTGATCTTCCAACATTACTTGTGTAATTACCTGCCAAATGAGTTGGTATGCCACAAGCAAATTCAACAACTTCCAACCCTCTTCCAATTTCTCCTAAAGCATCATCAAAGGTTTTCCCATGTTCTTGAGAAATAAGTTTAGCAAGCTCATTTTGTCTTAATTCGATGATTTCTTTTAATTTAAACATTTTTCTTGATCTTGCTAAAGGGGTCAAACTTGACCATTCAGGTAAAATGTTAAGTGAGGATTCAACAGCCTTGTTTACACAATCTAAAGTGCCCGATACAACTCTTGAAACTTCTTCTCCTGAAGCTGGATTAAAAATTGGAGTTGAAGTTAAATTCGGAAATTCAGCATTTTTTCCATTTATGAAGTGATCAACAAGTTTCATAATATCTCCAAATAAAGGATTTTAAACATAAAATTTATATAATATTATACTGCTCAAAACCAAGCCAAAAGTAAAACGAAAGTTTATGTAAATGGACATTATAAAAAAAACAAAAATTAGTTATCGGGTTACATATTTAGAAATGAATGAGGTGCCAAAGTTTGATTGGCCAAAAAACCTTAAACACAAACTTAGTATTTTTTTGGCTGAAGATTTTCCATCATGGTATTTCTTATTTTTTTACAAACAGGTTGGTGAAAAATATTTTTGGACAGATTGGCTTAATAAAAGCAATAAAGAAATTGATGATTTTGTAGGTAATAAAAATGTTTTACTTTACACATTCATTAAAGACGGATTTCCAGCTGGTTTTTATATGCTAGATTACCGAACAAAAGATATTTGCGATATTAGTTTCTTTGGTCTTGTTAAAGAAGCAATTGGAATGGGTCTTGGAAAATATTTATTAAAGACTGCAATATTAACAGCCTGGGATAGTAGGAAAATAAAAAAATTAACTATTAACACCTGCTCACTTGATCATAAAAACGCACTTTACCTTTACCAAAAATACGGGTTTAGTGCAGTTGATTTCAAAGATTGTGAAAAATTTGTTTAATTAATTAAACTTTTTTCCTTTCAAAAACATACCTGGTCTCTTTTCGGTTGATGAGTCATTTTGCCAAACCATCTGACCGTTTATAAACACATTCTCTATTCCATCTGCGTGTAATTTTGGGGACTGATATGAAGCTTTATCCATTACTGTTTCTGGATTAAAAATAACTAAATCTGCATAATTACCAATATCTATGGTACCTCTTTTCTCAAGACCAAAAACAGATGCACTTTTTCCTGTCATTTTATAAACAGCCTCTTCAAGAGGAAATAATTTCATTTCTCTTGAATATTTACCTAAAACTCTTGGAAATGTACCCCACAACCTTGGATGTGGATGCCTATCCCCAGGAATACCATCAGAACCAACCATGGAGCCTTCAAACTTTAAAATTCTATTCAAGTCATCATCACCCATTTGAAAATAAATAGCTCCTGCGGGATATAATTTATCTATTGTATCATCAATACTTAAACCAAAATTATTAGCCAAATCATTTAAATCCTGCCCAGAAACATCAGGATAATTGTCTGACCAAGTAACCAAAACTTTGTCGGCTCTTTTTACAAAACTTTTAAGTAACATTGTAGAACTAGCTGTGTAAGGGTAACAGTCTAAATCTAAAAAATTATTGTTCTTAGCTTCACTTATTAACTTTAACGTTTCTTTACTTTTGCCCCAATTATCTCTGCCAGCGCATTTGTGATGAGAAATTACCGTTCTAACTTTAGTTGAAGAACAAATTTCAATGGTTTCTTTAACTGATTTTATAACATCAATCGCCTCATTACGCATATGTGTAGTAAAAACAGCATTCATTTTTGGTAATATTTTGACCAATTCTACAATTTCACTAGTGGGAGCAGCATTTGCAGCAGGATAAGCTAATCCAGTAGAC
This sequence comes from uncultured Alphaproteobacteria bacterium, assembly GCA_937142855.1. Taxonomy (GTDB): domain Bacteria; phylum Pseudomonadota; class Alphaproteobacteria; order Puniceispirillales; family Marisalimonadaceae; genus Marisalimonas. The sequence continues at coordinate 9,108 of CAKZQZ010000066.1, forward strand.
ATCCCAATAGAACCGTCTTCAACAGCTAACATAAGAGTGTCAATCATTTTATTTATTTCTTGAGAACTAGCAGGTCTATCAAATTCTCCTTTCATAGCTTCTACTCTAAGCATTGAATGACCTGTTAAGAGAGCAACGTTGACTGTGCTAGGATTATTGTTAAATTCTTCTACATAATCTTTAACCCTTGGAAACTTGAAGTTATCTGATTTTCCTAACAAAGCTATTGGAGCTGGTACATCACCTTTGTAACTAAAAGGAGCTAAACTAATTCCACAATTTCCAACAACGCAGGTCGTAACTCCTTGACTTATTTTGCATGTCATTGATGGGTCAGAAAAAACATTATGATCATCATGAGTATGAACATCTATGAAACCAGGTGAAATGATTTTTCCTTCCGCATTAATTGTGTTTTTTGCCATAAAATTTGATAGAAAATGTTTCTCTGATTTGTCTCTTACATCATCGTGGTTAGAAGGAAAAACACCTATAATCTTTCCTTTATCAACAACAACATCAGATTTAAATTTAGGCGCACCCGTACCATCTATTACTTCAGCATTTTTTATGTGAATATCATATGTGTTCATCGAAAAACTCATTATCTATTAAAAGAACATTATTACATTAAACGTTTAATTAAATAAACTTAGAATCTTTTAATATTACTTAAGTTTGTACAAATAAAAATTATTGTAATAAGGTAATTAACAAAAAGGAGTATAAAATGACTTCATTATTAACAAACTTAAGAAGCGCAGTAATTACTGGATTTGTATTTGCTTTAATATTTATTTTCTTTTTAGCACAAGGATCATTTGATCAAACAGCTTTCAATATGTGGTTATTGAGATGGCTACATGTCATTTCAGGAATTATGTGGGTTGGAATACTCTATTATTTTAATTTTATTCAAATTCCAAATATGGTTAATATTCCTGATGACCAAAAACCAGCTATAAGCAAAGTAATAGCCCCAGCAGCTTTATGGTGGTTTAGATGGGGGTCTGTGGCCACGGTAGTAACAGGATTAATTCTAGCACATCTTAACGGGTATCTTCACGATGCAATGACATTTTCTAATGGTTTTTGGCCTATTGGAATAGGAATGTGGCTTGCAATTATAATGTTTTTAAACGTTTGGATAGTGATATGGCCAAATCAAAAAAAGGCTTTAGGTATAGTTGAAGTGGATGCAGAAACCAAGGCTAAAGCAGCAAGAAAAGCAATGCTATTTTCTAGGAAAAATACAATTTTGTCTATTCCAATGTTAGTGGCAATGACTGTAGCGCAAAATAGTTTTTCATAATTTCAAAAAAAGGGGTATTTATTAATTTAAATAACCCCTTATTTCAATGCCATGTTCCAAAAATCAACTTCAAGGGATGTTGCCTTTTTAAATATTAGACTGGCTTTGTTCCATTTGTAAGTGTTGGTGTAATTTTCACCAAGCCTTAATTTAAATGATTTATCTATTAATTTACCAACATTTAAACAGACGCTTTGATATTCAGAACTAGAATATGTTTCAATCCATTTTTTATACATAGATATTTTAGGATTAGAATTTTGTAAGTTTAAACCAATCTCACCATACCCAAGTACGCATGGCGCTAAAGCAGACAAAAGATCTAAAAAGTCTCCAGAATAACCAAGCTCCAAAACATAGCGAGTGTAGGCTATATTTTCGTTCTTTTCTTCAGTATTTTCTAAATCAAGTTTAGAAATTCCATATTTTTCGCATAAACTTATATGGAGTCCCATCTCAAAATTAATTAATTCATTTACAGTACTGGCTGCAATTTTCATTTCTTCAAGATTGTCAGATTTAAGGATGGCTAAAGACCAAGCTTTAGAAAACTGAATAAGGAATAGGTAATCTTGTTTTAAATAATTTAAAAAACAATTCTCATGCAAGCTGTCATTTGCTAATTTTTGAACAAATTCATGCTTAGTATAATCAAGCCAGATATTAACGTTTTTATCTTTTAAAATCTTAAAAACTTCACCATAGGACATAAAAAAAACCTTTTTAAAATAATTGCTTAACTATAGATTATACAAATGAATACAAACACAAAATCAGTATCAAAAGTAAATGCTTTTTTCAACAAACTGAAAAAATATAATTCACACAATATAATTATACATTCAAATCAAGAAAATTCCTTAAGAGATGCAATTTTATCTGATGGGAGATCAAATAAAGTTTCAAAAATAGATGGTGAATTAATAACAGTTAAACCTAATATTAAAGTAGAAAATTTCCCCTATACCGGAGGTATTAAACATTTTGAAGGTTCAGTTTCCAAAAATGATGATCCTATTATCAAAAGGATAAAGGAAAATGGAGGAATAGTAATAGGTTCTACAAATATGGATGAAGCCGCATTTGGAGGAGATACATCAACAAGCTTTTATGGAAGATGCATTAATCCAAATAATAAAGAATTATCAGTAGGCGGATCATCGGGTGGATCAGCAGCTGCTATTGCATCTGGGTTAGTAAATTTTTCAATTGGAACAGACACAATGGGATCAATTAGGATCCCTGCCTCTTATTGTGGAATTGTTGGTTTTAAACCTTCTTCTTCAATGACTAACAATAAAGACCTCATTTTATTAAGCGATACATATGACACAATAGGTTTTCATTCTAACAATGTATTTAATATCAATAACTTATACAAAATAATTAATTCATCAATTCATAATTGTGATTACAAGCCCATAAATAACATAAAATGTTTAGTTCCCAATCAAATCTTCAATAATGATATTAACAAAGACGTCATTGAGGGTTTTAAAGAAGCTTTGTTAAAGATTGGAAAAAATGGAATAAATATAGAATATAATGATATGCATTTTTGGGAACCTAATTTTCATAGAAAGTTATTGCTCAAAATTGTTGAAAATGAAGGTGCTAAAAATTTAAAAGAATTATTAGAAAATAAAGCCAGTTATATTACAGAACATTTAAGAAATAACTTATTTTTTGGAAAATCTATTGATAAACAAGAAATTAAAAATATTAGATTAGAACTTGAAATATTAAAAAATCAAATCAAAACTATATATAAAGAATTTGATTTAATTTTAATGCCCACTACCCCCCAAAACTCTTTTAATATAAAAGATAAACCACCAGAAAACCAAGCAAACTTAACGTCATTGGCTAATATTGCTGATTTGCCAGCTATATCATTACCATACAAAAACGGTGGAAAAACATTTCATTCACTTCAAATATTAGCAGCACAACATAATGATGAATTTTTACTAAAAACATCTTCTTTTTTTGAAAAAATCTTGCAATAATAAATTTTTATAAAGGAATTGTTTATGTGGCCAAACCCTAGAGTTCCCTATCGCCTGTCTTCAAGCCAAAAAAAACTTAATCCTCCTGAAGGAAAGCCTTTAATTGTGCATGTTGTAATGAATGTTGAGTATTGGCCTTTTGATAAAAATATGCCAAGAGGTATTTTGCCACCACCTCATGGAAAAACACCTGAACCACCAGATTTGCCTAATTATTCATGGGTAGAATACGGGATGAGAGTTGGCCTTTCCAGGCTTTTCAAATTATTTGAAGAAAACAGCATACCTGTATCGGCTTTCATAAATGCTCAAGTTGCTGAAGTATATCCATCTGCATTTGAGAAAATATGTGATCTTAAATGGGAGTTAGTTGGGCATGGTTGGTTTCAAGAATCTTTAAGAGTTGCTAAGGACGAAAGACTTGTAATTGAAAAGAGCCTGAATTTACTTAGAAGTTTGTCTGGGCAACCTGTGCGAAGCTGGTTTGGTCCTGGTGGTGGGGAAACAGAAAGCACTCCAGAGCTATTAAAAGAAAATGGTATTGAGTTTTTACATGATTGGTTAATCGATGAACTGCCTTGTTGGATGAGAACAAAATCAGGTCCTATTGTGGCAATGCCATATACGTTTGAGTTAAATGACGTGCCCATTTGGACTGTTCAAAACAACTCTTGTGATGAAATGCAGAAGAGGTTAAACGCAACTTTGAATGTATTTGATGAAGAGAAACTATCTAATACAAAAATTATAACTTTAGCTTTGCACCCTCATATTGTTGGAGTTCCTCAAAATTTTTATTATTTAAAGAAAATGATCCAAGATTTGAAAAAAAGAGAAGATGTAATATTTATGACTTCAAGCCAGATTGGTGATTGGTATATAAAAGAAGAAGGATCTAATGGAAAAGAATTAACTCCATATTTAGATAAACCTCCTGAGTAAATTAACTCTCATGAATAAGAAAATCATCTAAACTCCATGTTAAATTTATTTGATCGTTCAAACTAACACCCTCAACCTCATTATTCGATCTAACTTGAATTTCTTGATTATTACTAAGTAAAACGAGATACCTAATAAACTGACCTAAAAAGGTTATTTCTGTAACTTTTCCAGTTATACTATTCTTTGCTCCCTTTGATTTCGAAGATGAAACTTTACTAATCTGAATAGATTCTGATTTTATAGACAAACTAATTTCTTGATTTTTAGCTATAGTATAATTGTTATTTGCAACTTCAATTTCATCTTTTTCAATATTTACTAATATTTTTGATTTATTAAAATCAACAACCACACCATTTAAGATATTTTTTTCACCAATAAACTCAGCTGTGAACTTCTTTTTAGGATTACTATATATTTCTTTAGGTGAGCCCTGCTCAACCATTTCACCATCAGCAATAATTGCTATTCTATCAGCAACAGACATAGCCTCTTCTTGGTTATGAGTTACATGAACAAAGCTAATACCAACTGTCTTCTGAAGACGCTTTAACTCAATACACATATCTTTTCTAAGTTGAGCATCTAAAGCTGACAAAGGTTCATCCAAAAGGAGTACATCATTCTCTAAAATAAGAGCTCTCGCCAATTGAACTCTTTGTTGCTGACCACCAGATAGTTCATGGGGTTTCCTGTCAGACAAACCAGAAAGGCCTACTAGATCCATCATTTTAATAACCCTATCATGGATAATACTTTTTTCTACAGACCTTAGTTTTAAACCATAACCAATATTTTCATATACAGTCATATGTGGAAAAAGTGCAAACCCCTGAAACACCATTGAAGTTGGTCTTTTGTCTGGAGGCAGATTATCAACATTTTTACCTTTTATTTGAACAGTACCACTATCGGGCCTTATAAAGCCACCTATTGACCTTAAGAGTGTAGTTTTACCTCCACCACTAGGACCTAACAAAACAAAATATTCACCGTCAGCTATGTCTAAATCAACATTTTTTAAAGCATATACATCACCATATGTTTTAACTAAATTCCTAACTTCGATTGAATTTTTATTAGGCAAGATTTTTCTCCAAAACTTATTTATTAGGTTCTTTAACTATTCTTGTTACTTTTTCCATTTCTTCAGTTCGTAAAGCTGTAAATATCAATATTGACGAGACTATCAGAATGGCTACTAAACTAACTATTGAAGCCATTGCGTAAGATTCCTCAGACATTCCAGTATTTAACATTTGAGAAATCAAAACTGAAGTAAAGGTATCAAAACCACCCTTAAGAAGACTCGTTCTTGTATATTCGTTAAACGTTAGGATTACGACAAAGGCACACGCACTAAAGACACCTGCACGAATTTGAGGAAATTCAATTTCCCAAAAAGCTCTCCAAGCAGAAGCGCCTAAATCTCTTGCAGCTTCAGTTTGTTCATTTCTATACCTAGCCATTGTAATCATAATAACCACAAACACATAAGGTAATGTGTAGACAATAAGTCCAATTACAGCAGTCATTATACCAAGATCAAACCACGATTCCAGTGCATAAATTCCAGTAAAATCAGCTATAAAAGTAAAAAATTTATTTAAGTTTTTAAAAAAAACTAATAAAGCAGACGCAAGTATATCAGCCGGAACAAATAATGGAGAGAGCAGAACAAAAACTATCCAAACTTTTTGAGAGCTTTGTTTATATAATTTAGCTGACAACAAACCAAATGGAATAACAATTGGTAAAGTTATTAATGCCAGAAGCATTGTCCAACCTAATGCACCAAGTAATTGCCTATCAGAAAAAACACTCTCGTACCATTGAAAGGTAAAAATGTAATATTTAGCTCCAAAACCCAATTCATTAAAAGATATGTAGACAGTGTAAAAAGTAGGAGCCATCAAAATAAAGACAGCAAAAGCAAGCCAACCCCATTTAAGAGCCAACTTCCACTGCGGTTGAAAATCATCTCTTAGTGACATTAGCTAATTGGCTCCAATAATTTTGTTAAATTGAATAGCCTATGCCCGATATACAAAAGACCCATCAAAGTAAACATCATTATTGCACTTACTGCCATAGCCAAAGGAAAATCAAGCGCTATAATAGCTTGTGTAGCAATCAGACCTGCATTTACTGAACCAGGTCCCCCTAAGATAGTTGGGATCAAAGCTATCCCAATACCATTAACAAATATAAAAACACTACCAGCAAACAAACCAGGAGCAGCAAGAGGAAAAAAAATATCAAGGAACATTCTTTTTCTATTAACACCTAAATCAGAACAAACTTCAAAAATATAATTTGGAATTGCTTCAAGCGCTAAAAATGTAGAAAAAATCATAAATGGCAAAAAAGAAACTATCTCACCAATAACTACCCCTGTAGGAGTAAAAACAAAAATTGAAAATGGACTATCAATTATGTTCATATCCATAAGAAAAGAGTTAACAACACCATTTCTAGATAAAATTGGTCTTAATGCAAAAATCCTTATAATTTCTGATACCATAAAAGGAAGAATAAAGAGTAACATCACCCTATGTTGAGCAACTTTTTTAACTCTTCGTCTAATAAAAATAGCAATTGGAAAGCCAATAAAAAAAGCAAAAATCACAGAAATTGATGAATGCATCATTGATGACAAAAAATTTTCTAACCTTGATGAGAAAAAGAAGTTTTCATAGGAAAACAAGGTAAAGGCAGGCTCCATCCAAAACATTGTTCGCTCAAAAACGCTCCAAACAACTGTTAAAGCTAGAGGAATAACAAAAAAAACTATCATAAACATGATAGGTATTTTAAATAAAAAATTACTTTTAGGATTCATGAAATAACCAAAAAATTACAACCCTGCAAAAGAGAGTTGTAATTGTTATATAGATTTAAGCAGCTTGTACTTTTGCCCACCAGTCTTGATAAGCTCTAAGCTCTTTAGGATATAAATTCTGCCATGAATTTCCTTTTACAGCCATTCTGTCAGCTTTATTCTTAAGTCTTTCTGCAATATTGGCTTTTGTTTTAGCATCAAAATCACTTGGGTTTGCATCAACATATTCATTAACCCCAGTCATTTGAGGAGTAAAACCTAAATTAGCCAGAGTTCTAGCACCAAACCAAGGAGACAGATATAAATCCATTAATTTATAAAAGTTTTCCTCTTGCCCTCTTTGCTTGCCACCCTTAGTTAACATCCATACATTGTTCCATGTTTGATGACCTTCCTTCATAGTGCCATAGTGAATATCTGCACCCTTCTTAGCTGCTATTACTGCAATCGGCTCCCAACATGATGAAACAAGAACTTCTTCACTTGCTAACAAATCAACTCCATTTCCAAAACCATCCCAAAAAGTTCTAAACTGACCTTTCTTTTTCATATCTATAAGAAATTGGCACACACCTTTAACTTCAGACTTACTCATATCAGAAGGGTTAACTATATCCTGTTTACCAGATTCCTTCAGATAAACAGCGGTTGTGGTTAAAGTAGGGCCAGAGTCATTTTGCATAGCAGCATACCCTTTAAATTGACTATCAAACAACGCATCCCAGGTGTCTATATCTCCACCTACCTTTGATTTATTATAAGCCATAGAATCAGCATTTGATATATAAGGAACACCGACTATTTCACCCTTACGATTTCTAATAGTATTTGCTGCAACATTTCCTTCTTTATAAGCAGGAATTAAATTTTTCCAGTTTTTAATCCTTGAAACATCTAATGGTACAATAGCCTTGTTGTCTGACATGGCATCTTCTTGACCACCACCATTATCAGTAATGGCATCATATAATTTTTGACCATCTCCAACAAAAAACTTTTGAATAGCCTGATCAGCAGAGCCACTCTTTGCAGAATATACTAAAGGTACACCAGCTTGCTTACCCATTTCATCCCATGTTTTCGTTACCTTAGCCACTCCAATAGTCCAAATTTTAAGTGGATCTGCAGCCATTGCTTCCATAATAAATGATTGACTCATTGATGCAGAAGCTGCAACTAAAGCACTATTTTTAAGAAACTTACGTCTGGTAGTTTTTAACATTGTGACACCTTTCCTATAATTAATAATAAAGCCAAATGCATTATTTAATGAATGTAAATAAAAATAGTTATATAATTTTATGATTAAATCAAGGCGTTAATGAGAAGATTTTTAAAATGATAGATTTATTCATTGAACAAATAATGAAAGAGCCCGACAAAGATACAATCTTAAAAACAAAATTAGAGATTATTGACTGGATTGGTTATGCACTTGCAGGAACAAAAACAAAGCAAGCAACACCTTTCTGTAAATTACAACAGTCTCTTCCTGAAGGTCATTCACTTAATTTATTTGGTAAAAGAAAATTAAATGTATTTGATAGCGCCTTCATTAATGCTTCTGTTGGGAATATTTTAGAGCTTGATGACGTCCATAGAACTTCAATTATTCATCCAGGTGATACAGTTATTCCAGCTGCAATAGCAACATCTTCCTTGGTAGATATAGACATACTTAATTTTTTAAAAGCAATAGTAATAGGATATGAAACGTCTATAAGAATGGGAATATGTATGGGAGAAAATCACTATAAAATTTTTTACTCAAGTGCTACATGTGGAGTTTTTGGAGCAGCTGCAGCCTCTAGCTATATTTTAAATTTTAAAAATAATTCAGAATCTATATATCATAAAATCAATACTTCAATTCAGCTATCTACAATGGCTTCATCTGGCGTATGGCAATGCAGAAAAGGAAATGGAGAAGCAAAACAATACGCCCTTGCAAACGCATCTAAGTCAGGGGTTACATCTGCATTCCTTGCTCAAAATGGTGCCCAAACACCTCTAGATATGATTGAAGGTGAATTAGGTTTTTTAAAAGGGTATAAAGATCATATTGATTACAAAGAATTAATAAAAGTTAATAACAAACTCCTTATCAATGATGTTTCAAACAAACCATGGCCTGCCTGTAGGCACAGCCATCCAGTAATAGGTGTCTCATTAGATCTTAAAAAAGAATTATTAAAAAACAATATACAAATAAGTCAAATATCTGAAATAGTTATAGAGACCTATAAAACTGCTATTGATTTTTGTGATAAAATTAAACCCAAAAATGATATTGAAGGGAAATTTTCTTTACAACATTGTTGTGCGATATCACTTAATTATGGAGACATTTTGGAAGATTATTTCAAAGAAAATATTCTAAATGACATAGAAATTTCAGAAATTAGAGAGAAAGTAATAATAAAAAATAATTCAGAAATGACTGATAATTTTCCAAATAATTACTCAGCATCTTTATTGATCAAACTTAAAGATGGATCTATTCTTAAGAAAACAAACCTTAACGCAAAAGGTGATCCTGAAAACCCAATGACAGAAAAAGAAATATGTGACAAAACTTTTAATTTAATAAATAGTAACTTTAATGGTTTAGAAAATATAGACTTATTAATTAAAAATATTATCAGCAATGAAGGAGACAGCTTGGAAAAGAAGCTTAATTGGTTTGATGATTTACAAAAGTTAATAAATAAAGGGACTAAAAAATGTTAAAAAATGCTATTGATTTTTCTCAATTAAACCTTGAAGAAGGTTGGGAGCTAGCACCAGGAGCTGGGCCAGGCATTGAAATGAAAATGCTATCAGGCAAATTAGATGAGGTTAATAAAATAGGTGTTAGGACACGTTTAATTAGATTTAAACCTGGTTCATTTAATACTGAAGTATTTGTTCATGATTACTGGGAAGAAGTATACATGATATCAGGATCTATTACCTTAGGTAACGACAAGCCAGGGAATCCTAAAATCACGACCCAAAGTCCTGCCTACGCGTGCAGACCTCCTGGAACAAACCATGGACCATTCAGATCTGACGAAGGATGCATGTTTTTGGAGATTCAATACTATTACAATAATTAAAATACATGAAAATTGATTATAAAGACCTTCTAGACAAAAAATTATCGATCAATAGTTATATGTGGCCAAATGAGATAAAACCATATGAATTTATTGAAACTATTGTTAAATCAGGTATTAAAAATGTTGGTTTACATACTGATTTTATTGAAAGTTATGGCGTAAATAAGTTAAGACAAGATCTAAATTTAAATAAAATAAACGTGACTAGCGTTAACTCAGTAGGTTACTTTACTGATCCATTTTACTCAAATCAAAATGAAAAAATATTAAACTACGGAAAAATTTTAAATCCAGATTTAATTTGTGTTATTACCGGGGGTATTCTTGGCGGACCCAATCCAATAAGTCAGGAATTCAAACAAATAAACAATTACCTAGATATAAAAACTATCAGAGAAGAGACTTTAGTTAAATTTAAAACTCTAATGTCTCAAGCAGAAAAGTTCAAATTGCATTTAGGTCTAGAGCCTATAGGGAGTTGGGAAATACTCAAAAAAGGCCATTTCAATTCAATTGCGAGTTGCCAAAAATTAATAAAGAATAGTAATCATAAACTTATTATTGACCTTTATCACAGTTTTGAAGATTTAGATTTGGAAAGATTTTTAAAAAAATCACCTCACCTTGGTTTACTTCAATTTTCAAATATTCGTTTTGATAAAAACTTTAGACCAGTAGGAAGGAAAACAATAAATGATGAAAATAATATGGAAAATATTGATATTGCAAAATACTTAAAAATATTATTCAACAGGAAAGATAATTTAAAAATTGAGCTTGAAATTTTCCAGACAGATTTTACGGAAAACCCACAAAACATTATTTTGAATATAAAAAAAGAATTATTAAATATTTTGTAGATCATTCATTTGTTTAAAAAATTTAAAGGTAAACCCTTTCTGTCCCAATCAACCTCTAACAGGTTCCCTTCATAAGATGCAGTAACATAAGCCTTTTTTAAATTATTTGAACCAAAACATATATTAGTAATGTAAGGATCTTCAAATTTAATAAATTCTAACAGCTCCCCAGCAGGACTTATAACCGAAATACCCCCATTTATAAGAGTTGCAACACAAACGTTACCGTTATTTTCCAAAGCTAGCGAGTCAAATCTCTTAATCCCCCCTTCTTTGTTTAATAAACGACCACCATTAATAGATTCAGGAAATGATAATTTCTTAACTTCTCCCTCTCCTATTATTTCATAGCTGTAGAGTTTTCCACCCTCAGTCTCAGCAACATATAAAATATTTTCATCAGGTGATAAACCTATTCCATTTGGTGTCATAAATGGGTGGATTACTTCTTTTATCATTGATCCATCTGCTTTAGCCCAGTAAATGCCACCTCTATCCATAGTCCTATTTCTAGCTTTACCTAAGTCAGTAAACCAAAAATTACCCTCTTTATCAAAAACAATATCATTAGGGCCTTTTAAAGAAATCCCATCACATTCACTGTAAAGTGTATAAAATTCACCAGTTGCTATATTTACCTTCTGAATTTTTCCTCCTATATACGAAGAACTCTCAAGAATAGGCCTCATTCCTTTTTTATTAGATGAAATCTCCCACTCAAATCCACCATTATTACAGACATAGCAAAACCCATCTGGGCCTATAGCAGCACCATTTGGCCCTCCACCTAGATTAGCTACCACATTTATCTCTCCAGATGGCAAAACTCTACTAAGAGTACCCCTTGCTATTTCGACTAATATTATTGAGCCATCATCCATCCAGATAGGACCTTCAGGAAATTTTAAACCTTTAGCAATTACTTTGTAATCTTTTGTGAGTATGTTCATTAAAATCCCCTAACTCATATTTTTGAATGTCTTATTTGAGGTATTGTCCAAAATAATACAGCACCGCAAAATGTAAATATGCTACATAAAAAGAAACCAAAATTATAACCACCAGTCAAATCAAAAAGAAACCCTGCTAAAAAGGCCCCAGTAGCAGCCCCTATTCCCTGACCTAAGTTTGTTGCACCATATATAGAGGCCAAGCCTTTACCTGCAAAAATTTCAGCCATTAATGTTGTAATAATGGGACCACGCGCACCTGCAGATAGTCCAAAACCAATTATAAATAATATTAAAAAGATAATAGAAGAGTAAAATTGCATTAAAGCTAAACTAAAAATTGCCATAAAGCTCAAAGCATAACTAGCAGTGGCAACAAGATGTCTTGGGTATCGATCAGCAGCTAATCCTGTCAAAACCATACCTATAAAGTTTAAAATTCCTGCAATTCCAAATGAAAAAGCAGCTTCAACTTCAGAAAACCCAACAAAAACTAAATAAGCAACAACATGAAGAGAAATGCCAAAAATACCTATTGCTGTAAAACAAAATATAAAGAAAAAACCCCAAAATGTTTTTGTAAAAATTGCTTCTTTTAAAGAAATTCCACCAATAGCTTTTCCGTTATTAGTTTTTCTTGGATTATCTTTTGATCCACTTGATATTTTTTTCCATGGAAGGAATGTGGCGATAACTAATAAAACCATGAAAACATATGAAATATATCTGTATGAAGCTTGCCATCCAAATTGATCAATAGAAATTTGGGATAATGGAGCCATTATAAGAATACCTAAGCCCTGACCAGCATAGGCTATAGATAAGGCCGTACCTAAATTTTTATCGAACCACCTGGACACTAAACTCTGAGCGGGTATCACACCAACCATTGAAGCACCTAAACCGCCTAAAATACCTAAAAAGGCATAAAATTGCCAAATAGATGACAAACTATCTAACAATCCATAAGCTATAGATAAAAGGCCTAAACCAACCATATAATTAAACCTAGGGCCATATTTATCAAAGGATAAACCAGATAATAATGACCCTATACCTAAAAAGACCATATAAATTGAATAAATTGAAGATACAGAAGCTCTATCCCAGGAAAAATGAGAACTTAGCGGTAATAAAAAAACAGCAAAAGTTTCACCTGAACCTCGACTAATTGAAGTCAGGGTTAAGCAATAGAAGAGAATAAATAAAGAAAATAATGATGCTATAAAATAAAAAAATAAATTTCTCATTTCAAATATTTGACCTATTTAATTTGTTTTCCAGTATCTAAAAAATTGTTACAACTAAACTTTAATTTAAAAAAAAATATATAAATGTATCAAAAGACCAATTCAGAAATCGAAAATAAAATACAAAATATCTTAGAAGGTGAATATGAGATATCAGTTCTTGGCACTAATGGAAAGGACAACTTCCCTTTCCTCTCTAAAACTATTCCCATGTATAAAAATAAACGATTATATATTTTAATAAGCGACCTTAGCGAGCATACAAAAAATATTGTTGAAAATCATAAAGTTAGCATTTATTTTTCACTTAGAGAGTTAAACAAAACCAAATCTAACAATCCAAGGTTAACTATTAACGGAATAATACAAAAGCTTACCTTAAAAAAAGAAAGTCAAGAATTTAGTGATCTTTTAAAATCATATCAAAAAATTGAAAGTGGAAGCAAAATGTGGGGAATGTTTAATGATTTCAACTTCTACAGTATAGAACCACTAAGAGCCATATATATTGAAGGCTTTGGCAAGGCTTATCAAAAAAATTACAGAAAATAAAATTATCTTTATACAAACATTAAAACCATGCCTAAACCAAAGGCTAAAAGCCTAAAAAAGATTAAACTTTTAGTAATCAATGCATAGGATAACATTACTAAACTTATAGCAACCTTTACAAATGCTATAATTGCATACAAAGATTCAGTATCTAGCTTAATTATTTCATCGTTTGCTATCATTGCTAATGGAATGAAGTAAAGTCCAATACCTAAACTCATTGAGGTAATGGAAACTTTAAGCCAGTTTTCAGAAACCATTCCTGAAGCTATAAAAACAGTTCCACAAACAGGTGGAGTTATTGTTGATAATAAAGCAAACCAAAACACAAATAAATGAACTTGAAGAAGCTCTAAACCCATATCTACCAGTGCTGGCCCTGCAACAGACACACAGATCACATAAGCAGCAGTAGTAGGGACTTCCATTCCTAATAATAAACAAGCAAGTCCAGTTAAGATAAGAGCTGGCCAAATACTATTTCCTGAAAGGGATATAATTAATGACGTTAGTTTTACGCCTAAACCAGTCAATGATAACACGCCAATTATAATCGATGCACAAATTATAATTGATCCTATTAATGAAATCTGTTTTCCAGAGGAAATACAAGCTTCATAAAAACGATTTATACCTAATTTAAAATTAAAAAAATCTCCAATATTAAAGAATAGTAGTAAAAAAGCTGACAAAATAGAAATTGAAGCAGCATATTGAGGAGTAAAACCAAGATACATAAGAAGTAGTAATATAAAAAATGGGATTAAAAAAAAGAGAGAGGTAATAAATACTATTCTTATATTTGGTAAATTATGACTTTCTATAGGTTTTAAATTATATATTCTACAGTAAAAATTTATCCCAACCCAAACTGTAAAAAAGAATAATAAAGCTGGCAACAAAGCCGCAATAATTATTTTATCATAAGGCACACCTGTCAATTCAACCATTACAAATGCACCTGCGCCCATCAAAGGTGGCATAATTTGTCCTCCCGAAGATGCTACCGCCTCTACTGCGGCAGCCAACCTTTTAGGATAATTTAACTTAATCATTGCTGGTAAAGTTACCATTCCAGTAGATGCAACATTAGCAGATGCTGAACCTGAAATTGATCCAAATAATGCTGAAGAAATTACAGAAACCTTAGCAGCTCCTCCTCTCAGTTTTCCTGCAAACGCAGTTGCAATATTCATAAAACCTGAGCCCGCTTCTCCAGAATTCAAAAAAGAACCAAATATAACAAAAATGGATACAATCGAGACCGAAACTCCTGTTAAAGGTCCCCATAGACCGCCTTCAGCAATAGTAAGTGTTCCAAAAAAACTATTGATGGGTAAGCCAGGATGCCCAAACTCACCCGGCACATAATTTCCAAAAACTCCATATAAAATTGCTAAAAAGCTTACAGTAGGTAATGGCCAACCCACTGACCTTCTTGCAGCTTCTAATACTATGAAGATTAATATTAAAGAAATTACAAGTTGAAATTTATTTTCTATAAAACCGTATTGATCCATTAACTCATTTGAAAAAATAGCAATGTATAAACACGAGAATATTCCAACTAAAACTATCGTAATATTTATGATGAGGTGTAGATTTGTATTTTGATTATATAAGAAAATCCAGGGTAAAATCAAAGCTAGATGTAAAGGTCTCGAAATTAGATTGGGAACTAATCCAGAAAATATAAGAAAAATGTGGAATGCAATGGATATAAAGCCAAAAACAATCCACATTTTATAGTAAGATTTCATAAATTATTTATGATGATCAGCTAATTTAACACCTATCTCTTCATAATATTTTATAGCACCAGAGTGAATTTTTGTTGACACATTAGATAACATATCGGTAGTCACACCATTCCACCATTTTGCAGCTTCACCCAACTTACCTTTATTGCCCCAGAAAGCTTTAGTTAAATTATAAGCAACCTCTTCACTCATGTTTGTTGTTCCATAAGCAACAACTGGCAAAGATGTGGTTGAAATATCACTATTTTGACCAGCATATGTACCAGCAGGTATTATTAACTTAGTCCTTTTAGATGATTTTATTTGCTCTTCACTCAAGGAAATAACATTTACACCTGTAGATGCAGCCGCTTCAATTACGTTTGGAGCTGGATATGACCCAGCTGTAACAAAACCATCAATTTGGCCATTTTTTAATGCAGGAACAGCATTAGAAAGTTCTACTTGGGCCAATTTAACTTTTCCTTCTAAACCAAATAATTTAATATACTTAGCTCCTTCCTTAGCACCAAAAGAGCCCTTTCCTAACAGAATAGTCTTACCTGACATATCAGAAAAAGCATTCACACCAGATTTCTTTGACATTACAAAGTGCATTGTTAATGAAGGGATAGGAAATAAAGCCCTTATATTCTTATAGTTTGGGTTACCTTTTCCTTTAAACATGGCTTTTTCTTCTATAGCCAATTTTACTAAAACTGGAGGAGTAGTAAATACATAGTTGCCTGTTCTTGCTGCAACCTCTCTAACGTTTTGGACAGAGCCTTGACTTTCTTCGATTGTAAGTATCATGCCTCCATTTGTAGATTTTTTGATTGTATCAGCAATCTGAACACCCATCTGATAGTAAGAAGAAGTTGACTTAGCTGACTTGTAAGTAATTCTAGTTTCTGCAAAAGATTGACTTATACCAAACAGAGATAAAAGTGATATAGTCAATATATTTTTGATTTTCATCCAAAGCCTCCTAAAGATTGAATTTATAAAATTATTATAATAAGTTTATTACAAAACTTACATCTAGATTAAAGATTAATAACTTGGACAATTTTTTTAAAAATTTCAACTCATCATTAATAATGATTGAAGAAAAAATTAACTTTTTATTTACTTTGGTCGAAATTATTTTGGGGTTAATAGCCCTATTGCTAATAATCTGGGTTTATGGTTTTGTTAGACGAAATCTAGGATTAGATAGACAAACAAAAGAATTAAAAAAGATAAGAGAAATAATTGAAGAAAAATTTAAAAATTAATTAAAAAGGAAATCTAGAATTAGAACTATTTTGCCTGTAAATTTTAAATTGTTTATCTTTAGCAATTGGCAAGCAAGTAAATTGAGGCGCTGACAAGCCAACCTCTCTCATTTCACTAGCGGCGTTTTGAGACTCAGAAAAACATTTGGCTGCTGTTTTGTAACGCAAGCCACTATCAATAACATCTCCACCCAAAACCCAAATTAATAAAAATTCCATAATAATTCCAATAAAATGGTTAGGACAATTAATGTCCTAACCCAAATAAAACTAAGCTGATTTAAGAGTAATCTGTCTAGGCTTTCTTTCTTCTGGAATCTCCCTTAACAAAGAAATTGTAAGCAACCCATTAGAGAGCTTAGCATCCTTGACATCAACATACTGTTCTAATCTAAATTTTTGTTCAAATGATCTCTTAGCTATACCTTTATAAAGATATTGGAGTTTGTCATTTTGAACTTCAGTTCCACCATTTCCTTTGATAGTTAAAACTCCATCATGAACATCAATAGAAATATCATCCTTATTAAAGCCAGATAAAGCTAAGGTTATCTCATATTCATCTTCAGAAATTCTGAGTATGTCATGAGCTGGAAATGAGTTTTGTTTTTGGGTTGAAATCGTCTCTAGTTCATTAAATAAATTGTCAAAACCTACAAAAGAACGTAAAGCTAAAGTTGGTAATATAGTCATTTTAATCTCCTTTTAAAGCGAGTTTATTAAACATCCCATTATGGCGATGTTATTTTGTTAAATGTAACCCATTATGGCGTTACAATTTGTATTTGGTATTGATTTAAAAAAAATCAAGAACTAATATAAAAAAAAATCGAGGAGACAATTTTGAGTAATAACAGGGTTTTAGACACAGTTATAGTTGGAGCAGGTTTTGCTGGAATGTATTCTCTTCATAAACAATTATCTGATGGCTTTAATGCAGAAATATTTGAAAAAGCAGATGATGTAGGTGGTACTTGGTATTGGAATAAATACCCGGGTGCAAGATGTGACATTGAAAGTATGGATTATTCGTATTCTTTTTCAGAAGAATTACAACAAGAATGGAATTGGAAAGAAAAATATGGAACTCAACCTGAATTATTAAAGTATGCTCGTTTTGTTTCTAAGAAATTTAACTTAAGAGAAAAAATTAACTTTAAAACAACAATTATTAAAGCAAGCTTTATTAACAAAAAATGGAAAATTGAAACTGATAATAATATAATAATTGAATGTAAATATCTAGTTTTAGCTACTGGTAATCTATCCACACCAAATACTCCAAAAATTAAAGGGATATCTAATTTCAAAGGAAAAATTTATCATACTGGTGCTTGGCCAAAAGAAATGCCTGTTTTCAAGGATAGAAAAGTTGGTATTATTGGAACAGGTTCATCTGGGGTACAGTCAATTCCAATAATTTCAGAAACTGCTGAGAAATTATTTGTCTTTCAAAGAACTGCAAACTTTAGTTTACCAGCAAGACATCACAAACTACCAGAAGACAAAAGGGAAAATTACAAAAAAGATTACAAAAAATATCGTGATCTAGCTAAAAATTCATCTTTTGGTATTGCAAAATACCAACCCCCTACAAAATCTGCATTTGATGTAAGTGATGATGAAAGAAATGATATTTATGAAAGAGCTTGGCGTGAAGGTGGTCAAGCAATGTTATTTGCATTCACTGATTTATTAACAAACGAAGAAGCTAACAAAACTGCTGCTGATTTTGTAAGAAATAAAATTAAGAAAATAGTAAGGGACAAAGAAACAGCAGAAAAATTGTGTCCCAATGATCATCCTATTGGGACAAAAAGATTATGTTTAGATAGTAATTATTTCGAAACTTATAATAAAGAAAATGTATCTCTTATAGACATTTCAAATCATCCAATTCAAGAAATAACTGACAATGGCTTAATTACTAATAATATTGAATATTCATTTGACGACCTTGTTTTTGCTACAGGCTTTGATGCCATGACAGGTGCTGTTAATGCAATAGAAATCTTAAATGAAAAAAATATTAGTCTAAAGTCTATTTGGTCCAATGGTCCAAAGACATATTTAGGAATTATGGTATCTGAGTTTCCAAATTTATTTATGATTACGGGTCCGCAGAGCCCAGGTGTAAAAAGCCAAATGATTTTATCCATCGAGCAACATGTAGATTTTATTCATAACCTAATAATACATAAAAGAAATAATAAATATTATCAGGTTAATGCTAATAAAAATAAACAAGAAGAATGGGTCAATCATAATAACGAAGTAGCTAATGCTACTTTATATCCTTTGGCACACTCTTGGTATAACGGTGACAATATTGCTGGAAAGACTAGAAACTTTATGCCTTATGTTGGAGGTGTTGCAAATTACAAAAATATTTGTGATGAAAAAATAAAAAATAATTATGAAGGCTTTGAATTTTTATAACTTAATTTGATTGGATATTTAAATGGAAATTTCAAGAATTGAAATAAATACGTATAAAGTTCCCTTATCTGAACCAGTGGAGGCCTTTGCAGCTGGTGTGATGAAGGCTTTTGATTTAGTTGTTTGTAAAATTTTTAATGATAATAATGATAGAGGTATAGGATATATAACTGTTCATGAAAATCAGGGATTGGCTATAGCTTCTATAATAAAGAACAGCTTTGTTCCTCTTTTAATTAAAAAAGATCCACGCTTAATAGAATTACATTGGAAAAATATGTGGAAAGCAACACATTATGCTGGAAGAGGAGCACCAGTAAGTTTTGCAATTGCAGCAGTTGATGTTGCTTTATGGGACCTAAAAGGTAACCTACTTAAAGAACCTCTCTGGAGGATATTAGGTGGTCATGATAAAAATGTTTTAGCTTATGCTGGTAATATTGATCTAAATTTTACAATTGATAAATTATTAGATGGAGCCTCAAAATCACTTAATGATGGTTTTAGATCTATTAAAATGAGACTTGGCAAAGAGTTTTTATCAGAGGACCTAAAAAGACTAGATGCTATGAAAAATCACTTACCTGATAATGTTAGGTTAATGGCTGATGCTAATGAAGCGTGGAGAATAGATCAAGCTGTTCATGCATTCAAAGAAATTGAAAAATTTAATTTAGTTTGGCTAGAAGAACCAATCAAGCCTGATGATTTTAATGGTTATGCTTTTTTAAGGTCTTTAGGCAAAATCCCTATAGCTGCTGGTGAAAATCTTCACACTCTAGCAGAAGTTAATAGCCTTATTAACGTCAATGGTGTTGATTTTCTAGAGCCTGACCTTACCACTTGTGGTGGAATTACACCCTTTATGAAAATTGCAAAATTAGCTGAAATTAATAACTTACCCATTTGTTCACATGGGGTTCATGAACTACACGTTCATTTATTAGCTTCATGCCCTAATGCATCTTATCTAGAGTTTCACGCTTGGAGAATTGATGAATTTATTGAAAATCCACTAAAAGTTGATAACGGTTATACAATCGCTCCTGAATTGCCTGGTCATGGAATTAACTTTGATTTTGACAAATTAAATCAGTTTTTAATAGATTAATATCTGAACCTTATCATTAAATTTAAGAAAGTATTAATGTGAACGATCAAGAAAAAATTAGAGATATTGGTTCTTCAATGCTTGCAGAAGCCGCAAAAACAGCAAAACAAGAGTTTGGATCATTCTATTTATCAAGATTTTTAGGTTTCAAAATCACATATAAAAATGATAACTGTTTTGTGAATTTCAGATCTAAATTACCTATGTTTAACCCACAAGGAACCCTTCATGGAGGTATAATTGCTACTGCTATGGATGTATCAATGGGACACTTACTTCATTACACAACTGGATCTGGGGCAACATTGGAAATGAATGTCAAATATCTCTTACCGATAAAAGAAGAAGATGTGGTTTGTAAAGGAAGTTATCTTAAACAAGGAAAAACTATAGAGTTCCTTCAATCTCATATGTATAGATCAGATGGAAAATTAGCAGCTTACGCCAGTGCAACTTGGATACCTTTAAATAAAAACAGCTAAGATTTTAAATTTCTCATATTACAATACTCTACAGCCGTCATGTTAAAGTACTCTATATTTTCGTAGTCCAATTTTATAGGCTCAGGGTCAACAATATCAACATCTAAGCCTCGACTAATTGCAATCCTAAGTGCAATTGATGTAATGTTTACGCTAAACGAGGTGCCCATAAAAATTATTTTGCTAGCATTTTTCATCCAATTTTCAGCTTCTGTAATACGATATAAGTCAGTATACATTTCATCAAATAATAAAACATAAGGCTTTAAGGATTTTCCTCGTTTTGGGACTGGAATATTATTTATTAACTGGATATTAAATTTTTTTAATAATTTATTTTTGAGAATAATATTGTCTAAGCTATCTTCAATATTAATTTCATTCCATTCTGCGTCAAATGGAACTTGATATTTCATTTCATCATCGTAATAAACTACTTTATCAAGTCTACCATGAATAGATATATAGTCTTTGTTTCCAGCTTTACCATCTAGACCATCAATGTTTTGAGTTATTAACATTTTATCAGACAACCAATAATGTGCTGGATTAGGTTTTACTGATCTGTATGAAGCAAATCTTTTAAAATACCATAACAGGAAATCGCCAGGATTATTTTCATACATTGACCTTGTCGCCATCTCCTGTGGAGTATAGTTTTTACTTCCAATAGTCCAAAACCCATCATTCCCTCTAAATGTAGGAATTCCACTACTTGCACTTACTCCAGCACCGGTAATATATAATTCATTACTCAATATCAACTCTCTAAAAAAGAAAAAAATAATTAATGTTACGCTAATCAAAAAAAATCATTACATCAACATTATAAATAAAGGAAAAAATTAACTAGGGTTCTATAAATAAAATTAATGAAATAAAAAGAATGTTTTAATAAACATGTAAGAGAAAGAATTTTATAAATTCTACAAATAATCAAATTAAGATAAAAATTATTATATAATTTTAGTCGCTTAACTCTTTGTGTTGAAATTAAAAAATTAAAAGTTATTTTAATTAAAAATTACAAATTATAATAACTAATTGTAAAAGAGTGTTTGTTTAATAGAAGGGATAAAATTTTGTCGGTAATAATTTCTGTCGAAAATTTAGTTAAAGTTTACGGCAATGAATTTCCAGCAGTAAAAAATTTAAACCTTAATATTAACAAAGGTGAAATCATTGCTCTTTTGGGACCTAACGGGGCAGGTAAAACCACTCTTATCTCAACCATATGCGGACTAGCTTCAATCACTTCAGGGACAATAAAAGTTAATAATTTAGATGTTATAAAAGACTATAGAAAAACAAGAGAAATTATTGGCTTGGTACCCCAAGAATTAGCCTTAGAACCTTTTGAAAAAGTTATGAATGCTGTTAGGTTTTCAAGAAGGTTGTTTGGCAAAAAAGATGATAATGTCTATTTAGATAAGCTTCTAACCAAATTACAACTTTTTGAAAAGAAAAATAATATTATTAAATCACTCTCTGGTGGTATGAAACGTAGAGTAATGATAGCTAAAGCCTTGAGCCATAATCCACAAATATTGTTTTTGGATGAGCCTACTGCGGGCGTAGATGTAGAACTCAGAAAGGATATGTGGAATATTATTAAAGAGCTTAAAGCCGAAGGTGTGACAATCATTTTGACAACTCACTACATTGAAGAAGCCGAAATGATTGCGGATAGGATAGGTATTATAAACAAAGGTGAATTATTACTAGTAGAAGAAAAAAATAAACTAATTAAGCGAATGAGCGTTAAAACACTAAAAATCAAACTTAAAAAAACACTCACACAGATACCTAAAAAACTAAATAAATATAACTTGAAATTAATAGATGAAGGTAACTCTTTCCATTATTTTTATAATACAAGCAAAGAAAAGACTGGTATCACCTCCCTTCTTTATGACATGAATGAAATTGGTATAAATTTGTTTGATATACAAACTGAAGAAACATCATTAGAAGAAATTTTTGTTAAAATTATTAAGGATTAATATATGAACCTTAGAGGAATAAGAGCTATCTATATTTATGAAATGAATAGATCTTTTAGAACTTTAATCCAAAGTCTTGTTTCACCTGTGCTATCTACCATACTTTATTTTATTGTTTTTGGAGCTGCCATTGGCTCTAGAATGGAAAATATTAGTAATGTCTCATATGGAGAGTTCATTGTACCAGGGCTAATAATGCTAACTGTACAAATGCAAAGTGTAAACAATGCATCTTTTGGAATTTATTTTCCTAAATTCATTGGAACCACTTACGAACTTCTATCTGCTCCATTATCTTTTGTAGAAATAGTAATTGGTTATGTAGGAGCCGCAACAACGAAGGCATTTTCTATTGGGTTAATTATATTAGCCACCTCTTATTTATTTGTTAATATAGAAATAATGCATCCTTTTTTTATGATTTTCTTCTTATTATTAACTTGTATAACATTTAGTTTGCTTGGGTTTATTATTGGTATAGTTTCAGATAATTTTGAACAACTAAATATAGTTCCAATGCTGATTATTACTCCTCTTGTTTTTTTAGGTGGTAGTTTTTATACTATCGATATGTTGCCAGTATTTTGGCAAAACTTTGCATTATTGAACCCAATTGTATATCTTATTTCTGGTTTTAGATGGGCTTTTTTTGGTATTGGAGACGTACCCATAATAACAAGTGTAATTTTTATATTATTATTTACCTCTTCTTGTGTTGGGGTAATTTGGTATATTTTCAAAACTGGTTATAGAATTAAAAATTAAGTGTTTTGGACTATCAAATTTTAAAATAAGTAGGAGAATTTTGTAATGAAATTATATAATTTTACACCTGCAGCTAATGCCCTCCGCGTAGAAATGTTCTTAAACGAAAAAAGCATTAACCTTGAAACAATACAAGTCAATGTGCGAGAGGATGAATTATTCAAAGAACCTTATAAATCGATGAATCCTTTTAATTGTGTACCTTTTTTAGAATTAGAAGATGGTACAATTATTACTGAGACAATTTCGATCTGTCGTTATATAGAAGAAAAATATCCAGATCCTGTTTTATTTGGAAGTAATGCTAAGGAAAGAGCTTTAATAGATATGTGGAACAGAAGAATCGAACTTGATGGATTTTTACCCCTTTTGCATTCAGTTAGGAACAAAACTTCCTTTTTTAAAGGTAAGGTCATTCCTGGAACAAGAAATGAAATCTGCCAATCACCTGAAATAGTTACTCGAGGTATTGAAATGTTTAAGGTTTTGTTAGACAGAATTGATCCTCATTTGTCTAAAAATAAATTTATATCAGGTGATAGTTTATCTATAGCAGACATAACTGGCCATTTTATGTTTAATTTATCAAAAATACTTAAAATAGATCTTGTTGAAAAATATGAAAATGCTTCAAGATGGAAATTAGAACTTGAAAATAGACCATCAAATCCAATAAATAATCTAATTTAACTGATAAGATTAGTAGAGATTAATTATACCTTGAATAAACAAGAAAAAAAATTAGCTATAGTTACAGGAGCTGCCAGAGGAATTGGATTAGCTACAGCTTTTTTATTCAATGAGAATGGGTATAAGGTCGCAGTCGTAGATAATGATAAGAAAGAAATTGATAATTTATCTTTAGAAAATAATGACATAAAAAAATTTTGCTATGATATTTCCAATAATGATCATTTAGAAGAAATGTATAAGAATATATTAAATTGGCATAGTCGAATAGATGTATTGGTAAATAATGCAGGTGTAGCCGATTTTGGTAATATTGAAGAGACCAACTTCAAAAGGTGGAATGAAGTTATGAAAACTAATTTAAATGGTGTTTTTTTGTGTTCACAAAAAGCTATCGCACATTTAAAAAAAACAAAAGGAAACATAATTAATATTGCGTCTATTTCTGGTTTGCGTGCCTCAACACTGAGAGTAGCCTATGGCACATCTAAAGCTGCTGTAATTCAATTAACCAAGCAACAAGCCGCTGAATTAGGTGAATATGGTATAAGAGTTAATTGTATCGCACCAGGTCCAGTGAAAACAAAACTAGCAATGGCAGTACACACTGAAGATATAATAGAAGCATACCATGATGCAATTCCACTCAACAGGTACGGTACAGAACAAGAAATCGCTAATGGTATTTATTTTTTAGCTTCCGAAAAGGCATCTTATATAACAGGTCAAATATTGGCTGTTGATGGAGGATTTGAAGCAACAGGAGTTGGGCTTCCATCTCTGAGAAAATAATGAATAATGAAAAAAATTAATTCTCTAGTAACTAGCATAATTCTAATATTATCCCTATCAAGCAAATCTCATAGCTTTACTAACAATGATGAATTTATAAATTTTAAAAAAAGTAATGAGATTTTTTGCAAAAAATTAAATTCACCTATTTTAGGTAATATAGAAAAAAATTGGAAATTAGAGAAAAAAAACAAATATTTGCAATTATTTATAAATCAAATGGATGGCCAAATATTACAAATAAGATCTTTGATTAGATCAAATCAAATCACAAAAAATATATTTACCTATTTTAAAAAACCAAAAATTCCGTTTGCAGAAATTAGATCTGATAAAAATTGTAATATACAAAGTATAAGGAAGATTATTTATAATAATAAACTAATACCTCAAGAGATACACTCTATAAACACTTCAAAATACAAGATAAAAAGTATCAAATATTTAAACCCAAAATTACCTATGTTTGATACTGATAGTAACAAAAATATAATAGCTTTGATTGATACCGGTATTAATTATAATTTAAAAATATTACAACCAAATATTGCTATTAAAGATAAGAAAATTATAGGTTTTGATTTTTGGGATAATGATGACAAACCTTTTGATAGTGACCCAAGACAAAGTCCCTTTTATCCAAGACATCATGGTACTACAGTATTTAGTATTTTAGCTAAAGATGCACCGAATTCTTTTATTGCTCCATATAGGTTTCCAGCTTTAAATATGTGCAAATTTAAAGAATTAGTTGAGCACATAGCTAAAAATTCAATTAGACTAGTTAATTTATCAATGGGATCCTCTAAATTAGAGGATTGGAAGTGTTTTGAAAAAATAGCAAAAGAAAAGATGAATATTATTTTTGTAGTCTCTGCAGGCAATAATGGATTTAATATTGATCAAAACCCTATTTATCCAGCTTCACTAGATTTAAAAAATATCCTAACAGTTACTTCTTCAGACCAAAGTGGACGTTTAGGACGTGGTTCAAATTATGGAAAAAAATCAGTTGATTTCTTAGTTCCTGCTGAACGCTTAGAAGTAATTGATCATAGAGGTGTTAAAACTTTTACTGGAGGTACAAGTTATGCTGCGCCAAGATTATCAGCATTAATTTCAAGGTATATTGCCAATAACCCCAATTGCACAAATGACGAAATATATGATTTTCTTAAAAAAAGGGCTATTCAAAAAGGTAAAAAACTAACTAAATTTGGTTGGATACCAGATCCCGAAGATAATTATTTAATTAATTAGCTTTAAAAGCATTATTAATAAATTTTTGCGCTAGAGGTAAAGCTTCTTTATTATACATTTTCATTAGCTTTAATACTTTATTAGACATTTCCTTATCCTTTAAAATTCCAGCAACTTGAACACCTAATCTTAATACTTGAGGATTTTGAGGGGTTAGGTCCATAAGTTTTAAAATCACTGGCCTCTCTTTTTCTAAATCTCTAGTAATGTGATAAGTAATAGCTAGAGAGAGAAGAGAGTTAGGGCTATTTGGGTCAAGTTGAACACTTCTTTCTAGAAATTTTTTTGCTCTTTTTAGATCCCCTAACCTTCCAAAGGTTTGTCCTGCTTGATCAATTAATTGTTTATTATTAGATTTCCAACAATTATTATCAATATTATTTGCAATGTTAATATCTAATTTTTTTTGAACATTAAAAGCTGCCTCAAGATTATCGGCACATAGTTTTATATAATTACCTATTTTCAAAAAATCATCTTTGTACTTTGAATCAGTATTTTCAATAATCTTGTTTATTAAAGAAACTGGAATAACCTCATTAATATTACCATCACCAGAGGCAAGGATACCAATTAATTGACCATTTTCATCTACTACAGAACCACCACTATTTCCTGGTAGACTTTTAGCGTTAGTATGTATACGGGCTTGAGGAAATTTTTCAAAATCTGAAAATGAAATGATTTGTCCAGCTCTATAAATACGATTGGCATTTCTACCCTGATCATAAGCAATTACTCTTATTTTTCCTGTAATTTGTTTTGATTTAGGTAATTTATTAAGCTTTTGAGGTGTTTGTTCTAATGATAACAGAGCTAAATCTGTAGGAAAATTATGAGGTAAAGGAAAAGCTTTTCTGATTTCACCATTATTAAACTTAATTATAAACTGCAGATGATCTTCAACTACATGCCTGTTAGTTACTATAAAGTTGTCATCAATTATGGTACCACTAGCTATCATCATGGGAGTTTTAATACCAACAACTTTATCTAATGTATTACAAATATTTTGCTTAAAATTACATTTTTGTGTTTTAGAGAAAGCTCCACTGGTTATAATTAAATTAGCAATTACAATATAATAAATGATAAAAATAAAGTTACGCATTAATATTATTTTTCTTTTTAATTAAATATTTATGATAACCTTCAAAAACTAGTATGTTATCTTGATTATTAACTAGCGCCTTCATTTCTAAAATTCCAGTAATGTTTTGAGAAGTAAGCCTTGAAACTATTAATTCAGGATACAGTGTATCTTCCCTATATACAGGCTTTAACATTTTTCCAGACACCTCAATTAACCCTATAAGGCTATCCCTAACTTCTGATGGAAAAGTACCAGCACCTGCAGCTGTCTGAATAAATACCTGTAATCCGTGAGCCAACATCTCTGGATGACCTCTTTTTTTACAATACTCAAGATCATAGTGGATTGGATCATTATCACCTGAAGCCGCTTGAAACATCGAAAATATACCACTCGTTTGAGTTCTAGAAGGTATTAAATATTTATCGCCAATAGAAAAATCTTCAAAATATTTACTCTTATTTATGGTTTGACTTCTAATCATATTCAATAAGATATGCTTCTATAATTTAAATAGCAAGAAATCACATAAAGCTTTATTTATAATTAAATTTATGATCGAATTATGTATGGATCGGTTAAAAAATAAAGTTGCCCTTATTACAGGTGGCTCAAGAGGTTTAGGAGCATCAATAGCTAAACATTTTTTTAATGAAGGTGCTAAAATCATACTATGTGATATTGACATTAAAAAAGCTAACGAAATAGCTAATGAATTAAATGGCAAAGCTTACTTTATGGATGTGTCTGACTCAAAAAATGTTGAAGATATTTTTTCAAATATTAAATCTGAGTTTAATCAACTGGATATACTAGTTAATAATGCGGGGATTAATGGCTTTGAAAACAGGCAAGATTTACTTGATGATAGGATGAAAGTAAACAACCTCCAAAATAAGGAGTTTTCTGAAACTGGTAAAATTAACAGTCACTTTGATGTGACAGTAAGTATGACTGATGATGACTGGCATAAAATGATTGCTGTTCATTTAAACGGGACATTTTTCTGCACACGAGAAGCGTTAAAAATAATGAACAACCAAGAAAGTGGCTCAATAATTAACATGGGTTCTGTATTAGGCACTACGGGTGGCCCCTCTTCTCCACATTATTCAGCTGCAAAAGCAGGTATATTAGGATTTACAAGAGCTACTGCAAGAGAACTTGCTTCAAGAAATATCCGTGTAAATGCCATTGCACCAGGTTATATTGATACTGACATGACAAGTAGCCTTGGAGATGTAAAAAAAATTGTTAAGTCTGCAACGCCAATGAAAAGATTTGGAGTAGTAGAAGACATTGCTTGGGCTGCCGTTTATTTAGCTTCTCAAGAGTCTAAATTTGTAACAGGACAAACGATATCTCCTAACGGCGGTTTTGTAATGAGTCAATAGGCCTAATAAATTAGAGTTTTATCAGTTGACAAAACAAGATCTAGTAGAGTTTTAGGTAAGACTTTCTTAATTTTTTTTCCTTCCAAGTCTAGGTTAGTTATTCCTCTATTTTCACATGACATAGAAGAAACGTATATTGGAACTCGTTTTTTTTTAAGGATGTCCATATGTTCTTTTAGTTTGCCCGTTCCTAACCCAACCAGATTTTCAATTATAGTGTCTCTAACCAATTGAACACCGTCACCAGACAAAAAAATTTCTACTTTATGCCCTTCTTCAGCGGCAGTCCGTGCAAGAAGAAAACCTAACATAGATTTCGAAATATTGTTTGGTCCTGAAGTTATATGAAATAAAATACTATACAAAAAAACCACCTATATTAATTATAGATGGTTTAATAAATATCATTTTGAAATTAGATTAAATTAATAAATCTAAATCATTTCATTCAAAGCTCTTTTTGCCATTTCTTTGATCAAATTTGCTCGGTATGAACCGCTAGCATGAATAGCATTATTCAAACCATCAGGAGATATTTCAACGTTATCAATTGACCCTACATTAAAACTTGAATTCAAAGCGTTTTCAATTTCACTACATCTAAAAACACCATTCTCACCAGCTCCAGTTACAGCAACAGCTACTCCATTGGCTTTTTTTGCTATAAAAACACCTACCATAGCATATCTAGATGCTGGATTAGGGAACTTAATATAAGAAGCTTTTTCTGGAATAGGAAATTTTACTTCAGTAATTATTTCATTTTCATTTAAAGCTGTCTCAAACATTCCAACAAAAAAATCTTCTGCAGTTATAGCCCTCTCATTAGTAATAATAGTTGCATCTAATGCGAGAACTGCAGATGGATAACAAGCTGCGGGATCATTGTTTGCTAAAGAGCCTCCAATTGTACCACAGTTTCTAACCATATGATCTCCAATGCCCCCCGCAAGTTTAGCTAAAGCAGGTAAAGAACTTAATACTTCACTTGATGAAGCAACATCGCAATGACGTGTCATAGAGCCAATTACAATCTCTGAACTTGATACGGATACATTACTCAAATTGGCCCCCTTAAGATCAACCAACATGTCAGCAGAAGACAATCTGGCCTTCAATGTTGGTATCAAAGTCATTCCGCCTGCTAAATATTTAGCTTCTGAAGATTTCTTAATCTCAGCAACTGCATCATTTACACTTGATGGCATTGAATATTCTAATTCATACATAATTATCTCCCTTAACTTTTGTCTTTTGCATTATTAATAGCATTCCAAACTTTTTCAGAAGTAGCTGGCATTGATATGTCGTTAACTCCAAGCTCTGATAAAGCATCAACAACAGCATTAATAACGGCAGGTGGAGAGCCTATCGCTCCAACTTCTCCACAACCCTTAACGCCAAGAGAATTATGAGTACAGAGGGTAACTTCATTACCTACTTTGAAATCAACAAAATTATCTGCTCGTGGCATTGTATAGTCCATGTAAGAACCCGAAAGAAGTTGACCATTGTTATCATAAGCTGCATTTTCTAAAAGAGCCTGACCTATACCTTGAGCCAAACCTCCATGAATTTGACCTTCAACAATCATAGGGTTAATAACCATGCCTACATCATCAACAGCTGTCATCCCTTCAACTTTAACTTCACCAGTATTTGGATTTATCTCTACTTCACAGATGTGACAACCTCCTGGGTAAGTAAAATTTAGAGGATCATAGAATGCTTTTTCATCTAAACCTGGCTCTAATTCTTCATGAGGGTAGTTATGAGGAACATAAGCCGCTAATGATATATCTGCTAAAGACATAGATTTGTCAGTTCCAGCAATTTCAAAATTTCCATTGTTTAATTCAATATCATCCGCAGAAGCTTCCATTATATGGGCTGCAATCTTTTTAGCTTTAGCTATCACTTTATCCATAGCTTTTACAATTGCTTCACCACCAACTGCCAAAGATCGAGATCCATAGGTGCCCATTCCAAATGGTATATTGTTGGTGTCTCCATGACTTATTTCAACTAAATCAGTAGATATGCCTAGTTTTTCACTAACTAGTTGAGCAAATGTAGTTTCATGTCCTTGACCATGACTGTGTGAACCAGTAAATACTGTTACCGAACCAGTTGGGTGGACCCTAACTTCAGCACACTCAAACAACCCTGCTCTAGCACCAAGAGAACCTACTACTGCTGAAGGGGCAATTCCACAAGCTTCAAGGTAAGTTGAAAATCCTATACCTCTTAACATTCCCCTTTTAGCAGACTCAGCTTTTCTAGAGGCAAAACCATCATAGTCAGCTTTTTTGAGTGCAGCATCAAGTGTTGCATTATAATTTCCACTATCATACTGCAAAGCAACTGGAGTTTGATAAGGGAAGGCATCAACAGGAATAAAGTTTTTACGCCTAATCTCAACTTGACTTATTCCCATCTCTCTTGCAGCTTTATCTACAATTCTTTCAATTAGGTAAGTTGCTTCTGGCCTGCCGGCACCTCTATACGCGTCAACAGGAACAGTATTTGTAAAAATTGATTTCACATTGCAATGTATAGCGGGTGTAGTATATGTTCCTGCCAAAAGTGTTGCATATAAATATGTAGGAACACTTGAAGCAAAAGTTGATAAGTAAGCACCCATATTAGCTAAAGTATCAACCTTTAAAGCTAAGAACTTTCCATCTTTATCTAAAGCTAACTTAACTGAAGTTACATGATCTCTCCCATGTGCATCAGAAATAAATGCCTCTGATCTATCCGCAGTCCACTTTACCGGCCTTCTAATTTTATTTGAAGCCCAAGTAACAATTGCCTCTTCTGCATAATGAAAAATTTTAGACCCAAATCCACCACCAACATCAGGTGCGATAACTCTCAATTTATGCTCTGGTAAACCAAGAACAAAAGCACCCATTAACAATCTTATTACGTGAGGGTTTTGGCTTGTAGTGTAAAGGGTGTATTGACCTGTAGCATGCTCATAATCGCCAATTGCTGATCTGGTCTCAATAGCATTAGGAATTAATCTATTATTTCTTATATCAAGAGAAGTTATGTGAGCGGCTTCAGATATTGCTTTATCTACAGCTTCACTGTCACCTATTTCCCAATCATAACAAACATTACTTTCAATTTCGTCATGAACTAAACCTTTTGAATTATCTAAAGCTTTTTGCATATCTATAATTACGGGAATATCGTCATAATTGACATCTATCAATTCAGCAGCATTTTTTGCATCTTCAAGTGTTTCTGCTATAATAACGGCTATAATTTCTCCAACATACCTCACCTTATCTTTAGCTATTGGAGGATGAGCTGGCTCTCTCATCGGTGTTCCATCTTTTGAATCCACTTGCCATCCACATGGTATACTACCAACTTCCATATCTGTACCCACAAATATTTTAACAACACCTTTTGCCTTTGATGCGTTAGATGTATCTAATGAAAATTTCGCGTGTGCCGAACTAGATCTTAACATGTAAGTGTGTGTTTGGTTAGGTCTATTTATATCGTCAGTGTAGTTACCTTCACCTACCAAAAATCTATAGTCTTCTTTTCTTTTAACTGACGCACCTATTCCTGTTGAACCTCCGTCTGGCATAATCTTATCCCCCCATCTCTGTTGCAGCTTGTTTAATCGATTTAACTATATTGTGATAACCTGTACATCTACAGATGTTACCTTCTAATCCTTTACGAATTTCCTCTTCAGAAATATTTGGATTATTTTCAACTAATTTTATTGAACTCATAACCATCCCTGGTGTGCAGTATCCGCATTGTAAACCATGGTTTTCATGAAATGCCTGTTGCATTGGATGTAACTCGTCACCATTAGCAATTCCTTCAATTGTAGTGATTTCCGCTCCATCTGCTTGTGCAGCCAATATAGCGCAAGATTTAACAGCATCTCCATTTAAATGAATTGCACAGGCACCACATTGAGAAGTGTCACAACCTACATGCGTTCCAGTGAGATTAAGATTTTCTCTAATGAATGTAGATAGTAAAGTGTTAGCTTTAATATTAGCTTTAACTTCTTTTCCATTAATAGTTATTGATATTTCCATAAAGCCTCCCCCTATTGGTAAATAATTTGTTACCAATGACTTTTAAAATTAAAATTATTCATATTATTTAAATCATGATAAAATAATGCATAAAAAATAAGCAAATTACTAATACTTTTTAATTAACAAGATAATTAAAAAAAAATGTGAGTAATTAACATGTTAAAAATTAAGCAAGTCAATAATATTGACACAATAACAAGCAATCTCTCAAAGATTGGGTATATTTCTAATATTGGGTTAAGCACTTCTATATACTTAATGCTCAAATTATCAAAACCACTCCTTCTTGAAGGTGAAGCTGGTGTTGGGAAAACAGATTTAGCTAAATCTCTCTCCAAAATTTTTAACAAACCTCTTATTCGTTTACAATGTTATGAAGGTTTAGATATGTCTTCTGCAGCATATGAATGGAATTTTGCTGCGCAAATGATATCTATTCAAAAAGGTGAAACAGAAAACATCTATTCAAAAAAATTCCTTCAAGAAAGACCATTGCTAAAATCTATTTCACAAGAAAAACAAGAAGAATTTCCAATTTTACTAATAGATGAAATTGACAGAGCCGATCCACCCTTTGAAGCCTTTCTACTAGAATTACTTTCTGATTGGCAAATAACTATTCCAGAAATCGGGACCATTAAAGCAAAGGAACCTCCAATTGTTATAATCACTTCAAATAGAACAAGGGAAGTTCATGACGCTCTTAAAAGAAGATGTTTATATCATTTTGTTGATTACCCTGATGTTGATCAAGAGCTAAAAATTCTTTTATCTAGAGTTCCTAAAATTAATGAAGAATTATCAAAATCTATAATCTATTTCGTAAAAGAAATACGAAAAATTGAGCTTTTCAAACAACCAGGCATAGCAGAAACTATCGATTGGGCTCAGGCCATTGTTGAACTTAATTACATAACAATAAATCCTGAGGTTTTAGAATCTACAATAGGAACGTTATTAAAAAATCAAGATGATATAAAAAAATTGAAAGATAGTGAAGCATCAAAAATATTATCGACAATTCAAGCTGAAATATCACTGATTAATAGAAAGTAAGATAATTTTGAATTCTTAAATCAAAATCATGGATGATGAAAATAAATTATTAGAAAATATTTTACAATTTATAAGGTTGTTAAGAAAATCAGGCATTAAAATTGGAAACCAATCATCAATTGATGCTTTAGATTCAATAAAAATTCTTAATATAGGTAACCGAAATGAATTTTATTGGGCATTACATTCAAATCTAATTAATAGAAATGAAGATACAGAAGTATTTGATCAATGTTTTTATTTATTCTGGCAAAATCCTAAAATTCTACAACAGATGTTTAATTTATTGCTTCCACAAATTGGAACTCAAAAGGCTCCAAAAGCTGATAAAAAGCAATTGA
This sequence comes from uncultured Alphaproteobacteria bacterium, assembly GCA_937142855.1. Classification (GTDB taxonomy): domain Bacteria; phylum Pseudomonadota; class Alphaproteobacteria; order Puniceispirillales; family Marisalimonadaceae; genus Marisalimonas. The sequence continues at coordinate 43,453 of CAKZQZ010000066.1, forward strand.
AAAGAATTAGTGACAACATACAAAAACAAAATAAAGACATAGAAAAAGAAAAGAAAGATGAAATTCTATTTGATGCCCAAATGTCTTGGTCAAATAAATCTGCATTAAATTTAAAAGATTTTGAAATGATGTCTTTAGACGAAATACAGCAAGCTGAAAAAGAGATTAAAAAATATTTAAATATAACTAAAACACAAATCTCCAGGAGATGGAAAAGAAATGATTATAGTTCTAAAATTTCTTCTAAATACACTATTAAAAAAAGTGTAAAAAACTATGGCATAATCAACCTAGCATTTAAAGAGCAAGTTAAAAAAGTAAGGCCACTTGTAATATTAATTGATATATCAGGGTCAATGGAAAGTTATAGCAGGATAATGTTATTTTTAAGTCATATTTTAATTCAACACCATAAAGATGTAGAAGTTTTTACATTTGGAACAAAACTAACAAGAATTACTCAATTTTTAAAAAACAAAGATGTTGATTTTTCGTTAGATAAAGTTGGAAAAGTTGTAAATGATTGGGCTGCTGGGACAAAGATTACAAGCTCAATCAAAGATTTTAATTTTAATTGGTCTAGAAGGATGTTTACACAAAATCAAAGATTATTATTAATATCAGATGGATTAGAAAGGGATGATAACCAAAATCTTGATTTTGAATTTAATAGACTATCTCTTTTCACTAATAATATTATATGGCTAAACCCTCTTTTAAGATATGAAAAATTTGAGCCCAAAGTAAAAAGTATAAAAACTATTTTAAAATATGTTGATAAATTTATACCAATTCATAATATCAACTCCATTAAAAATTTATTAGTCAATATAATGTAATAAATAATTTACAATTATCTTAATTTCAATGAGTTGTTAGCTAAGTCATTGTATTTACTACCACAATCCATTAGAGGAAAAGTGGTGAGCGCGACAGGATTCGAACCTGTGACCCATTGATTAAAAGTCAATTGCTCTACCAACTGAGCTACGCGCCCTAAGACAAAAATGAAACTATTTGATAATGCTTCTATAATCAAGTTTTAAGTTAATAAATTAAATATTTTTTTTATTTTCTATAGCTACAGCAACGTTTGAAGGAACAAAAGATGAAATATCACCACCTAATAGGGCTATTTCTTTAACAAATCTAGATGCTACAAACTGATTACTTTCGGATGCTGTTAAAAATACTGTTTCAATATCACTTGCAAGTCTTGCATTCATACCTGCCATTTGAAATTCATAATCAAAATCAGAAACAGCTCTTAGACCTCTAATAATCATTGTAACTGAATTAGTTCTTGCAAAGTCAATAAGTAAATTATCAAAGCTTTTGACTATAATTTCACCTAATGTTCTATTTGAACTTTTACTATTATTCTTTATAGCATCTTCTATCAGTGCCTTTCTTTCTGAGACTGTAAAAAATGGATTTTTACCTATATTCTCAGCAACACCAATTATTAAAGTATCACATAAAGAACTTGCTCTATACATGATATCAATATGACCATTAGTAACGGGATCAAACGTTCCAGGATATAAAGCTATTCTCTTCAAAAATGTCTCTGTTTAGTTATTAATTTTCAACATTATTATCAATTTCTTCTTCATCATTTTCATCATCATCATTTTCGTTTAATAATGCGACTGAAACAACTTTTTCACCCTCATCAACGTCAAAGAGTGTTACTCCTTGGGTCTTTCTACTCGCAACCCTAATTGAATCCCCTTCACCTCCATGCACGCGTATTCTAATTAATTTACCAGAATTAGTAACTAACATTATCTGATCATCTTCAGAAGCTACATAAGAAGCAACTACAGGACCATTTCTAGCTGAGCATTCAATATTTGCCACTCCTTGACCGCCTCTATTTGTCATCCTATAATCTTCTACGGGTGTTCTTTTACCAAAACCATTTTCTGTAACTGATAAAACAAATCTTTTCTCAATATCTGGAATGAGAGACATTGAAACCACAGTATCTTTTGGCTTTAATCTAATTCCTCTAACTCCAGAAGAGCCTCTACCAACAAAAACTCTCACATCATTAACATCAAACCTAATTGCTTTACCTAGCCTAGTAGCTAAAAGAATATTGTCTTTATCACCACAAGGTAATACAGAGACAAGTTCATCAGTTTCATTAAGTTTCATAGCAATTTTACCATTTTGCCTAATATTGGTGAAATCACTTAATTGATTTCTTCTAATATTTCCATTTTTAGTTGCAAAAATGATCTGTAAATCAGCCCAAGTGGCTTCATCTTCTGGCATTGGCATAATCGTATGAATTTTTTCATCTTGATTTATAGGGAGCAGATTTATCATAGGTTTCCCAAGAGCCTGTGGTGCAGATTCCGGTAACTTGTAACATTTTAACTGGTAAACCATACCTGATGAAGTGAAAAATAATATTGGTGTGTGGGTATTAGTAACAAAAAGCGAGGTAACAGTATCCTCATCTCTCATTTTCATTCCCGCTCTACCTTTACCACCCCTTCTTTGAGCTCTATAGGTAGATAAAGAAACCCTTTTAATATAACCTCTGTGACTGACAGTAACCACCATATCCTCTTTTTGAATAAGGTCTTCATCATCATGATCTACAGCACTATCATTGATTTCAGTCCGTCTTGGATCATCTATTCTTTTTAAAACTTCATCGAGTTCAGTTTGTATTAAATCTGTTAGTTTAGATTTATCAGATAATATTATTAAATATTCATTTATCTGCTCTGATAATTCTTGAGTTTCTTTTTCTAATTTATTTCTTTCCATACCTGTTAGCCTCTGAAGCCTTAACTCCAAAATTGCCTTTGCCTGGGTAATGGATAAATTATAATGATTATCAATAATCTGATGATTAGGATCATCAATTAGCTTAATAAAGCCTTCTACTTCTTTAGCAGGCCATGGTTTTGCACATAATTTTGTTCTAGCACTCTCTGGATCAGGAGAAGATTTAATTAACTCAATTACCTCATCAATACTAGTGATGGCGACCATTAAACCAGCTAAAATATGAGCACGATTACGAGCTTTATTTAAAAGAAATTTTGTTCTTCTAGTAACCACCTCAAATCTAAAACTTATGAAGGCTTGTAAAATCTCTATCAAACCCATCTGTTTAGGTTGACCTTTATCTAAAGCAAGCATGTTTACAGGAAAACTAGTTTGAAGCCTAGTATGACGCCATAACTGATTTAATATAACGTCACCTTGTACATCCCTTTTAATCTCAATGACTATTCTCATTCCATTTCTGTCAGACTCATCTCGTAAATCTGAAATGCCTTCAATAGTTTTATCTCGAATTAGTTCACCAATTTTTTCTAAAACAAGCGCTTTGTTAACTTGGAAAGGAATTTCAGTGATTACAATCATTTCTCTTTCTGAATTTTTTCCAAACTGAATAATTTCTGCCTTTGAACGCATTATTATACTGCCTCGGCCTGTTTTAAAGGCCTCCCTAATACCACCTCTTCCCATAATCAAGGCAGCCGTAGGAAAATCTGGACCAGGAATAATTTCCATTAATTCTTCTAAAGTTAACTCAGGGTTATCTATGAGAGCTTTACATGCCTTTACAACTTCTCCAGGATTATGTGGGGGAATATTAGTCGCCATACCAACCGCTATACCACCTGCACCATTCACAAGCATATTAGGGAATTCTGCGGGTAAAACTGATGGCTCTAATTGGGATTCGTCATAATTAGGAATATAATCTATCGTGTCCTTATCTATATCCCTTAACAAACTTTCCGATGACTTTGCTAACCTCGATTCAGTATATCTCATCGCAGCAGGAGGGTCACCATCAACAGAACCAAAGTTTCCTTGACCATCAACCAACATCAGTCTCATTGAAAAATCTTGAGCCATTCTAACCATTGAGTCATAAATAGCAGTATCACCGTGAGGATGATAATTACCCATTACATCACCAACTACTCTAGCTGACTTTCTGTATGGCTTTGACCAGTCATACCCTCCCTCTATCATAGCATAGAGAATTCTTCTATGGACAGGCTTAAGACCATCTCTTACATCTGGCAACGCACGTGAGACAATAACACTCATGGCGTAATCCAAATAGGATTTTTTCATTTCATCTGTAATGGAAATTAAAGAATGACCCGAAGGTTTATCATTTTCTTCTGACAAAAAAGACTCCAAACTTACCTTTTATAAATAATAACCAACACAAAATATTGTATATGTTTTTCTTATAGATAACAATATATATAGTAATTTATTCAAATAATTTTAGAATGGTATCTCATCGTCTAAGTCTGAAGCAATATTAGTTTCCCCTATTTGATCTGGTTGGTCTACTTGAGTGTTATTATATTGATTTTCCACCTGATTATCTGGTCTTGAGCCTAAAAGAGTTAATTCTCCTCTGTACCTTTGAAGAACAACCTCGGTTGTATATTTTTCTTGACCAGATTGTTGGTCAGTCCATTTCCTTGTTTGAAGTTGGCCTTCTAAATAAACAGTACTACCCTTTTTAAGATATTGTTCAGCAATTCTTCCTAAGGCATCATTAAAAATAACCACTCTATGCCATTCTGTACGCTCTCTTTGTTCACCAGAATTTTTATCTTTCCATCTATCTGATGTGGCTACGCTAAGCTGAACTATTTTGTCTCCATTTTGCATGGCTCTTATTTCTGGATCACGGCCTAAATTACCTACTAATGTGACTTTGTTAACGCTTCCACTCATTTAAAACTCCCTTAATTTACAAAACATATAATAAAACAGCATTATACTAAAAAAAACAATAAATTAATCTTTTTGATTGACATTTAAGGGATCAAAGTTAACTAAATGGAAAGTTAAATTTTTGTTTTATAAGGATATACTAAAGTTATGCCTCAAGCGCTTGAACCAAATCAGTTTCTTAAAGTTCGTGGAGCCAATGAACACAATTTAAAAAACGTTGATATTGATATTCCTAAAAATAAATTAATTGTTATGACTGGCGTTTCAGGTTCAGGTAAAAGTTCACTTGCTTTTGATACTATTTATGCAGAAGGACAAAGAAGGTATGTTGAATCACTTTCTGCATACGCAAGACAGTTTCTTCAGATGATGCAAAAACCTGACGTAGAATCAATTGAAGGTCTTTCTCCTGCTATTTCTATTGAACAAAAATCAACAAATAAAAATCCACGATCTACAGTAGGAACAGTTACTGAAATTTATGATTATATGAGATTACTATGGGCTAGAGTTGGAATTCCATATTCCCCAGCTACTGGCCTTCCTATAGAAAGTCAAACTGTAAGCCAGATGGTTGATAAAGTCTTTGATAAAAAAGATAATACTAAGATTTATCTTCTTGCCCCAATCGTTAGAGGCAGAAAAGGAGAGTATAGAAAAGAGTTTATAGATTTAAGAAAAAAAGGTTTTCAAAGACTACGAATAAATAATGAATTTTATGATATTGAAGATTTACCCACCCTCGATAGATACAAAAAACATGACATAGAAGTTGTTGTAGACAGACTAGTTATAAAAAAATCAAATGAGCAGGAAGATAAAGATTTACTTCAAAGATTAGCTGACTCAATTGAAATTGCATTACAATTATCAGAGGGCTTGCTTTATATTTTAGAGTCTGACACTAACAAGAAAGAAGTTTACTCTTCCAATTTTTCTTGTCCAGAAAGCGGCTTTACAATTGATGAAATTGAGCCTCGAATTTTTTCATTCAATAACCCGGCGGGTGCATGCGACAAATGTGATGGCTTAGGTAATGCTGTAGCTTTTGATATTAAATTAATAGTTCCTGATGAAAATATGACTTTTAGGGATGGAGCCATCGCACCTTGGGCCGTTAACACAAGCAAATTATATATTCAAACTCTTCAGTCATTAGGTAAACATTATAAATTTGATATTGATGATAAATTTTCAGATATTTCGGAGGAAGTTAAGAATAAGCTTTTATATGGATCAGGCGATGAAAAAATTGAAATAGTTTATAATGATGGAACAAGAGTATTTAGGACTAATAAAGCATTTGAAGGTATAATACCTAATTTAACAAGAAGATTAAAAGAAACAGAAAGTAAATGGGTTAAAGAGGAGCTTGGAAGATTTCAATCAGATAAAGACTGCGAAAAGTGTAATGGTAAAAGGCTAAAACTTGAGACTTTGGCAGTTAAAATAAATAAAAAAGATATAGCAGATGTATCAAGATTAACTATTGAAGAAGCAAGAGATTGGTTTTTAAGCTTAAATAATATACTTAATAAACAAGAATTAGAAATTTCAAAACAAGTACTCAAAGAAATAAATGATAGACTTGGTTTTTTAACTAGTGTTGGCCTTTCATATTTATCTATTTCAAGAAATAGCGGCACATTATCTGGTGGAGAAAGCCAAAGAATAAGGCTTGCCAGTCAAATTGGTTCAGGATTATCAGGGGTTCTATATGTACTAGATGAGCCAAGTATAGGTTTACATCAACGTGACAATGAAAGATTGTTACACACACTTCAAAAATTAAGAGATCTTGGAAATACTGTAATAGTTGTAGAGCATGATGAAGAAGCAATTTTAATAGCTGATCATGTGATAGATATTGGGCCAACAGCAGGTATTAACGGAGGCAAGATTATTGCTCAAGGAACTCCACAAGAAGTTAAAGATAATAAAAAAAGTATAACTGGAAATTATTTATCAGGAATTAAATCTATACCAATTCCCAAAAAACGTCGTAAAATAAATCCTAACAAGCATATAATTCTAAGAGGTGCTTCAGGAAACAATTTACAAAATATTGATGTTGAGTTTCCTCTTGGTATTTTAACTTGTGTTACTGGTGTTTCAGGTGGAGGAAAATCTACCTTGGTGATTCAAACACTTCAAAAAAGTCTTTCCAAAATATTGAACGGTAATAGTTCAATGCCTGCCCCTTACAAGTCAATAAATGGTATATCACAAATTGATAAAATAATTGATATAGACCAGTCACCAATTGGAAGAACACCCAGGTCTAATCCTGCTACATATACTGGTGCTTTTAATCATATCAGAGATTGGTTTGCAGGATTACCAGAGGCAAAGGCTCGAGGTTATTTGCCTGGGCGCTTTTCTTTTAATGTTAAAGGTGGAAGATGTGAAGCATGCCAAGGTGATGGGGTTATAAAAATAGAAATGCATTTTTTACCCGATGTTTATGTTCAGTGTGACCAATGTAAGGGAAAAAGATATAACAGAGAAACCTTAGAGGTAAAATGGAAAGATTTTTCAATTTCGGACGTGCTAGATATGACTGTATCAGAGGGAGCTGAACTTTTCAAAGCAGTTCCATTAATTAATGAAAAGTTAGAAACACTTGAAAGAGTTGGTTTAGGATATATTAAAATTGGACAAAGATCGACAACCCTTTCTGGAGGAGAAGCTCAAAGAATTAAATTAGCAAAAGAATTGTCTAGAAAAGGTACTGGTAGAACAATTTATATTTTGGATGAACCAACTACTGGATTACATTTTCATGATATTAAAAAGCTACTTGAGGTAATGCAAGAGCTTGTAGATAATGGTAATACGATGATTGTCATTGAACATAACCTAGATGTAATTAAAACAGCCGATCATATAATTGATCTAGGACCTGAAGGTGGTGACAAAGGTGGATATGTAGTAGCTGAGGGAACACCAGAAGTCGTTTCAAAAGTTAAAGAAAGTCATACCGGTATATTCTTAAATAAACTTCTTAATAATTAATCCGATGAGTTCATTAAAGAAAATCAATGTTATTGGTGGTGGTTTAGCTGGTTCTGAGGCTGCTTACCAAATTTCAAAATTTGGAATAGATGTTGAACTCTATGAAATGAGACCCAAAATTAAAACAGAGGTCCATAAAACAGAGTTTTTAGCAGAACTAGTATGCTCAAACTCATTTCGATCAGATGATAAAGAATATAATGCCGTAGGTTTACTTCATGAAGAACTAAGAATGGCTGATTCCTTGATTATGAAAATGGCTGATTTAAACAAAGTACCAGCTGGTTCAGCTTTAGCTGTTGATAGAGATGATTTTTCAAAGGAAGTAGACAAAAAAATTAAAAGTATTGAAAAAATTAAAATTATAAACGAAGAAGTGTCCGATCTTGATGAATTCAAAAATGAAATAGTTATTGTTGCCACAGGCCCATTAACTTCAACGAAGCTAAGCCAGAACATAAAACAAAAAACCTTTGAAAACTCACTGGCCTTTTATGATGCCATTGCTCCCATTGTCTATAGAGATAGTATTAATATGGAAATAGCTTGGAAACAGTCTAGATACGACAAAGGTGACGGTGATGATTATATAAATTGTCCTTTATCAAAAGATCAATATTATAAATTTATAAATTTAATAAAAACTTCACCTAAAATGGAATTTAAAAATTTTGAAGACACTCCATTTTTTGACGGGTGCATGCCTATAGAAGAAATTATTAGAAGAGGCGATGAAACATTGAGATATGGCCCAATGAAACCAGTTGGCTTAACAAACCCTCACTCTTCTGCAGAACCATACGCCATTGTTCAATTAAGACAAGATAATAAAACTGGAACATTATATAACATAGTAGGCTTTCAAACTAAAATGAAGCACGGGGCTCAAAAAGATGTCTTTAAAACCATACCTGGATTGGAAAATGCTGAGTTTGCCAGATTAGGCGGTCTTCATAGAAATACTTTTATAAAATCTCCATCTTTATTAGATAGTCATTTACGTTTAAAATCATCTCCAAATATAATATTTGCAGGTCAAATAACAGGAGTTGAAGGTTACGTGGAATCAGCAGCCATTGGATTACTATCAGGCCTTATTGCGGCATCAGACTATCAAAACAAAGTATTTCATTTGCCACCTGAAAATACAGCTCATGGAGCTCTACTAAAGCACATAACAACTAATGCTAACAAAAACACTTTTCAACCAATGAATATAAACTTTGGTCTTATGCCAGACATTAATTCGCCCATTAATAAAAAAAAATATTTAAAAGGAAGAGATAAAAAGAAAATACAATCTGGGATTGCATTAGAGATGTTTAATAAATGGCTTCCGACAACCTTAAATTAGTTATCTCTTTCATATTCAGGAACATTAGACTGATCTTCAACTTTTTCCCCTTTGTTGATATCAAAAAATGTTAAAATTGATACCGCCACAAATATTGAAGAAAAGGTACCTATTAATACCCCCCAGATCATAGCTAAAGCAAAGTCAGATAATACAGCACCGCCAAAAAAGAAAATTATAAATAATGCTATTAACGTTGTAACAGAGGTAATCACAGTCCTTGAAAGTGTTTCATTTATTGATTTATTATAGATATAATAATGATCTTTTGACTTATAACGTCTTAAATTCTCTCTCACTCTATCAAAAATAACAACTGTATCGTTTATAGAGTACCCTGCAGTTGTTAAAATCGCTGCAATTGTAGCTAAATTAAATTCCAATTGTAAAAAAGAAAAAAGACCAATTGTGCTTATTACATCATGTATTAGAGCTATAATGGCGGCTATCGAAAATTGCCATTCAAATCTAAACCATATGTAAACCATTATGGCTAATAAAGATAAAGAGACTGCATATATTCCAGCTATTTTTAATTCATCACCAACCGTCGGGCCAACAAACTCAGATCTTCGAATGGAATAATCATTATCAATAAGTAATTTTACTTTTTCAATCATAGCAATTTGTTGCTTTTGATCACCTTCTTGCTTTTGAATTCTTATTAAATAGTCCCCTTCTTTACCAAATTTTTGGATAGAAATTTCACCAGCTTTTAAGGTTAAAACCTTGTTTCTTAATTCATTAATATTACTTTTTTCATAATTTTTAGCTCTAACCTCAAGCAAAATTCCACCTTTAAAATCAATGCCATAATTGAGATTGTTTAAAAAGAGACTTAGAAAAGTTCCTGATATAACCAATATAGAGAATAAAAATGCAAACTTCTTAATAGATAGAAAATCTATGTTAGTGTTTGATGGAATTAATCGTAATAATTTCATAATTAATCCTGAAAAATATAATTTTTTATATCTCTTTTTTTAGAATAAGCTAATACGAGATATTTTGTTATTACAATAGCAGTAAACATTGACGTTATAATACCAATCATTAGAGTTACAGAAAAACCTTTAATAGGGCCACTACCAAAAGAAAACAAAGCTAAAGCTGCAAATAAAGTCGTTAAATTAGCATCTACTATAGTCGAGATGGCTCTTTGAAAACCAGATTCAATAGCATCAAAAATTTCACGTCCAGCTTTATATTCTTCTTTAATTCTTTCAAAAATCAGTACGTTTGCATCAACTGCCATGCCCATAGTTAAAACTATGCCTGCTATACCTGGAAGAGTTAAAGTAGCTTGTAAAAGACTTAATAATGCTAAAATGAATATGATATTACAAAATAGAGCAATATTTGCAAAAATACCAAAAATACCATACGTCATTAACATAAATATCATAACGGCTATTAAACCTGCCACACTTGCTATTTTACCAGAAGAAATTGAATCACTCCCAAGGCCAGGACCTACAGACCGTTCTTCTAAAATAATCATTGGTGCTGGAAGCGCTCCTGATCTTAAGACCAAAGCTAAATCATTAGTTTCTTGTACACTGAAGGAACCAGTAATCTGACCAGATGAAAAAATCTGGGACTGTATAACAGGTGCACTTACGACTTTATTATCTAGAATAATAGCAAAAGGTTTTCCAATATTTTGTCCTGTTACCCTTCCAAATTTCTTTCCTCCTAAAGGTGATAATTGGAAAGAAACTGAAGGGCTGTTATTTCTATCGAAAGTTGGGCTTGCATCTTTTAACATCTCTCCAGATACCATTACCCGTTTATTTACCATATAAAGTCTACTTGGATTTTTATCTTCTTCCAATATCACATATCCAGGTGGAGCATTAGATCCCCTTTCAATATCATCAGAACTTATAGAAGGATGGACTAACTGAAAATTTAGTTTTGCTGTTTTACCTAAAAGTTTTTTTATCCGGCTAGGATCATCAAGGCCAGGTAATTGTACAATTATCCTATCAGCACCTTGTTGTTGAATGCTAGGTTCATTTGTACCTGTTTCGTCTATTCTTCTTCTGACAATTTCGATAGCCTGGGTCATCGTTGCTTTAGTAATTTCTTGTTTATTAAGGTCAGAAAAATTGACAAAAAATTTATTATTTTTGTTATCTATGATTAAGTTTTTATTTAAGCCTATAATAACAGACTTTACCTTCTCATTAGGTGTATCACCTCTCTTTTCAAAAGAAACAATTCCTTTTTTTGCAATTAATTTTTTATACCCAATTTTAGATTTTCTTAGAGAGTACCTAATGTCAGACAATAAACCTTGAAGTTTTTCTTCAAAAACAACTTCCATATCTGCTTTTAATAAAAGATAAGAACCACCTTTTAAATCCAAGCCAAGATTTATTTTTTTACCGGGTAAAAAACTATATGAAACATTATTATTTGATATTGAAATAAAATTAGGCATAGCATATACCACACCAAGTAATACACTCATAAGAATTAAGAAGCTTTTAATCTTAGAAGAATTTTTCATGTTTGAAAACGATCTGAAAAAATAAATTATAAATTAAGAGATTATTTTTTTGGCTTAGCTTTTCCTTTTGATTTAATATCAGTATTCTTTACTTTTTCTTCACCTCTTACTTCAGATATCATTTGCCTTGCTAACTCGACTGTTACACCTGATGCTATTTCAACACTAACGGTTTCTGAACCATCTACAGCTTTTGTAACAACACCTAAAATTCCACCAGCTGTTAAAACTTTATTTCCTCTTTTTAAACTTTCAACCATAAGTTTATGTTGTTTAACCCTTTTTTGTTGAGGCCTGATAAGCAAAAAGTAAAATATTATAAAAATTAAAACAAAAGGAAGAAGTCCTTGAAGTGAAAAACCGCCAGCTCCCCCAGCTGCAGATTGAGCGAATGCACTTGAAATCATAAATACTCCTGAAAATATAATTAATCAATTAGGTGTTATATAAAAAAAAACTAATAAAGACCATAGATAATATTTAAAATTTATATATATTACAATTTTACATTTTTGGGCATTAAATATGAGCGATAAAAGTACTGATTTGTTTTTAGAAAGAATAGCAACTGCACTAGAGAGAATTGCTCCACCTGAAAAAAAAATAAATAATTTAAACCAAGGTGAAGGTTTTGTTTTTGATTCTAAAACTGGTTTACTAAGACCTGTCGAAGAAATTAATCGTATACCTTTATCTTTGCTTCAAGGAATAAAACACCAAAAAGAAATATTATTAAAAAATACTTTAAATTTTGCAGAAAATTTACCAGCTAATAATGCTTTATTGTGGGGTGCAAGAGGTACTGGAAAATCATCACTTGTAAAGGCTGTGCATGCTGAAGTTTTGACTAAAACCAAAGCATCACATCTTAAGTTAGTTGAAATTCATAGAGAGGACATATCAGAGCTCCCTGATTTGTTAACATTATTATCTCAAAATAAAAATTATAAATTTATTCTTCTTTGTGATGATCTATCATTTGATGCAGGAGAAAACACATACAAAAGCCTAAAAGCAGCTTTGGACGGTGGTATTGAAGGTAAACCAGAAAATGTTTTGTTTTATGCGACCTCTAACAGAAGGCATTTAATGCCCAGAGATATGATGGAGAATGAACGTTCCACAGCTATTAATCCATCAGAGTCGGTAGAAGAAAAAGTTTCACTATCTGACAGATTTGGAATATGGGTGGGATTCCACAATATGTCTCAAGAAATTTTCCTAGAAATTGTATATGCATATTGTGATGAATTTAAAATACCAACAGATAAAGTTACTCTAAAATCAGAAGCTTTAGAGTGGTCAATAACAAGAGGAGCAAGGTCTGGAAGAGTTGCATGGCAGTTTGTACAAGACTTAGCAGGAAGAAATAAAATTAAGATTAATTAATTTAAGTATCTTATAGGGTTTACCGGATTTCTGTTATGTCTAAGCTGAAAGTGAAAATATTCAATATTTTTTGAACTGTAAGCAATTATTTGACCTTTTTTTATAACAGCCCCTTGCTTTACATTAAATCTCCCTACATTAGAATATGCGCTTAACCAACCATTTTTATGTTTTATTAAAATAAGATTTCCAAATTTCTTTATTTCAGAACCAGTAAATGCAACGGTGCCTTCATAAACTGAATATATTGGCGAGTTAGTTGGTATTTTTATATCAATTCCATCATAATGTTGACCTTTTCCAAAGACACCGAAATCTTTAATGATTTGTCCCTTAGAAGGCCAAATAAACTTGGGAGAATTTAATAACTTAGTATTACTTGACTTATAATTTTTAATTACTTTAGGTTCTTTATTATAAACTTTTCTATCAATTATTAAGTCGACAACAGAATAATCCTTTTTTTCAGGGATTAAAATTTTATTACCAACTTTTAATTTGTATGGTTTGGATAGTTTATTTAAATTTATGATGTCTAATTTATTAACTGCAAATTTCAAAGAGATTATATCTAAATTATCACCAGATCGAACTACATAGAAATTTTTATTTCGCAAAAACAGAATTTGATTTGGTTTTAGATTATAAGGTTTTTTCAGATTGTTATCTTCAATTATTTCCTTTGGTACTACCTTATATTTATTTGCAATAGAATAAATTGTTTCATCTTTTTTGACAAAAATCATTCCATTTAAAGGTATTTTAGAATTACTTTTGGTATTTGATTTATCAAATACGGTCACCTTTTTTTCTATAGCAAAATCTTGCTTTACGTTTTCAACTAAATTTGAAGTTTGGCAACCCAAAAGAAAAATTAAAAAAACTAAAACGGATATATGTTTCAAAAAAATACCTTTTAAAATTTTAAAAATAACTAAAATAATACATAAATTCAATCATATTCACTTATTAAAGGAACAAAGCTTACTTCTCCTAGGTCTTCCCAAACATCTTTATCTCGAGTATCTTTTATAATAATTTTTTTTAGCCTTTGTTGGTTTGTTGATGTCACTACTGGTGCAATACATATCCCATTATATCTCACTTGATTTAATAATCTATCATCTATTTTTTTAATAGCACATGTTATAATTAAATGGTCAAATGGAGCTAATTTAGGCCAACCTAAAAAACCATCACCATGCTCACAAACTATATTTGTAAGTTTAAGCTTTTTAAAACATGAAAGAGCGTTTACCAAAAGAGGCTTAATTCTTTCTATGGAATAAACTCTTCTAGACAAAAGAGATAAAACTGAGGTTTGATAACCAGAACCAGTTCCAATTTCTAAAATTATTTCATTTCCTTTTAATGCCATTGCTTCCGTCATTAAAGCCACAATATATGGTTGACTAATCGTTTGCTCAAAACCAATAGGTAACGGGTTGTTTTGATAAGCGTAGGAGTGAAAGTTAGATGGCAAAAATAATTCTCTTGGTACTTTTTCAATAGCATTAAGAACGTCTTTAGAAGCAATCCCCATTGATCTTAAATTCATAATTAAATTAGCTTTTTGGATTGAATTTTCATATAACATAATCTTGCTTCTAATTATTATTTAAAAAATTTTCGTTGGTTAAATTTAATAATAATGGACTAATTGAAATTTTATTTTGTTTTATTGTTTCTAGATCAGAACTTAATGTTGACTGGCTATGGTTTAGCATACGTCCAATAGTAAAAGATTTTTCTTCCATGTTTATTATTAATTCATCAGCTTTTTTTTGTGAAGCTAGATGAGTGAAATGAAAGTTCTTGGTGTCAGTCTTACTTAAAAATTCATAAGGAAAGTTTACATTATAAAATTTTGGTATACTGCTATCTAAATTTATTAGGTGGTTAATGATTTGTAAACCATTTGTCCTAGATGTTTCATAAGATTGAGAGAAATTATCACCACCACACTGACTAAAGGCAAAAGAATTTATACCTCTAACTGCGCCCTCCCAAGCCGCAGCAACTGTACCTGAGTAGGAAACCTCATCTCCAATATTACTACCTGCATTAATACCACTTAGAATTAAGTCTGGCTTTTTTTCTTTAAATAGATAATTGATGGCAAAAATGACGCAGTCTGTTGGAGTTCCATCTATAACCCAAACTAAGTCAGATAATTGTTCAAAGTTTATTTCTTTTCTAATTGTTATAGATTTTGATTTAGCTGATTGGTTATACTTAGGAGAAATAACAAAAACTTTTTCTGCTAATTCTTCAGCTATTTCTTTAAGTATTTGTAAACCCACTGCATTATGACCATCGTCATTTGTAATTAAGACATTTTGTAATTTTTTTTTCATTGGGTTTAATGAGGCATTTCGATTTTTTTTAAACCTCTCATGTAAGGTAATAATGCATCAGGTATTACTATTGATCCATCTTTTTGCTGATAATTTTCTAGAATTGCAATCATAGTTCTGCCTACTGCTAAACCAGAACCATTAAGAGTATGTAAAAAATCAATTTCATTACTAACTTTATCTTTAAACTTAGCATTCATCCTACGAGCTTGAAAATCTCCACAATTGGAACATGATGATATTTCTCTATATAAACCTTGGCCTGAGTTTTGTCCCGGAAGCCATACCTCTAAATCATATGTTTTTTTTGCAGAAAAACCAACATCACCCGAACATAACATCATAACTCTGTAAGGTAATTTTAGTTTTTGAAGAATTTTTTCAGCACAAGAAACTAAATATTCTAATTCTTCATTAGATTTAGTAGGATGAGTAACAAACACCATCTCAACTTTTGAAAACTGATGTTGCCTTATCATACCTCTAGTATCACTGCCCGCAGCTCCTGCTTCAGACCTAAAACAAGGAGTATTAGCAACAAACCTTAAAGGCAAATTATTTTTGTCAATTATTTCATTGCTTACAATGTTAGTAAGAGGAACCTCAGCTGTTGGTATCAACCACCTATTATCGGTCGTATGAAAAAGATCATCAGAGAACTTTGGCAATTGCCCAGTTCCAAATAAAGCATGTTCTTTAACAAGAAATGGAGGAGAAATTTCTTCAAATTCATCATCATTTAAGTGAGTTTCTATCATGAATGTTGACAAAGCTCTTTCAAGTAACGCTAATTGTCCTCTTAATAAAACAAATCTAGACCCCGATATTTTTACTCCTCTTTTAAAATCCATTTGGTTGAGCTTTTCTCCAATTTCAACATGGTCTAAAGGATTAAAAGAAAATTGTGGTTTCTCTCCCCAAGCTTTTATAAATTGGTTTTCTTCTTCTGATTTGCCTTCTGGAACATCGTCTTCAAGACTATTTGGTAATTCTATCAAAAGATTATTCAATTTTAGATTTAGGTCTTTTACCTTTTCATCCATTATTGTTAAATCTGATTTATAGTCAGAAATATTTTTTTTTAGAGAAGAAATATCAGCACCTTGGGAAATTAAAATACCTATATCTTTAGATGCTTTGTTTCTTTTTTCTTGTAAAACCTGCATTTTTGTCTGGTAAGATCTAATATCATTGTCAATATCAAGTATTTCAGATGAGTTTAATGATATTCCTCTTCTTTTCATCAGTTTTTCAAATTGTTTAGGGTTATTTCTAATATACTTAATATTATGCATTTATTGCCTCTTCTTATTATTCTTTACTAAGAAATCGAGAAAAAATTATGGAAATCTCATATAAAGCTATTATAGGCAAAGCAAGTAAAATCTGAGAAATCACATCTGGAGGGGTTAAAATTGCCGCAATTACAAATGCTGTTAAAATGGCGTATTTTCTTTTACTTGCTAAATCTTCTGGTGTTATGATTCCTGTTTTTACGAGTAGAAGCAAAATAACCGGTAACTCAAAGCATAATCCAAAAGCGAAGATAAGTTTCATTATAAGAGATAAATATTCAGATATTCTAGGTTCTAATTCAATAGGAAGAGAACCATCGACGCTATTGACCTGAAACGAAAGAAAAAAATCCCAAGCCAATGGAATAACAATATAATATACCATAGCTGCACCAGCTAAAAAAAGTACTGGTGTAGCTAATAAAAATGGGAGAAAAGCTTTCTTTTCATTTTGATATAAGCCAGGGGCAACAAAACGCCAAATTTGAATTAAAAAAATTGGAAGAGAAACGCAAATAGATATAAAAAAAGCTACTTTTACTTGGGTAAAAAAACCTTCATGCAAAGCAGTAAAAATCATCCTACCACCATTTTCTAAAATTTCTGCTGCCAAAGGCGCTTGCAAAAAATTGTATACTATATCAGCTAGATTTTGATTATCATTTGTAAATTTAATAAAACATAAAAAAAATAAAAAAAGAAAAGCACAAAAAGATACTAAAAGCCTGTTTCTTAGCTCTATTAAATGATCAAGAAGAGTCATATCATGCTCTGACTTTTTAACTTTTGCCATAGTAAGGCCTCAAATATTATGTTTTTTTTGTTTTCAAAGGTGATTTCTTTTTTGTATTATTTGAATTCTTTATTTCATTAATATCTTTTTTTAAAGAATTAATGTTTAAATCGTCCTCAAAACTTTTTAATTCATCAATTTCAGAATTCATAATAGATTTGTCATCTAGCTTTTGTACCTGATTTCTTAAATCTGAAATCTCAGCTTCATTAGCCAAGTCATCAATTCCAGAATGAAATTGAGTAGCCATTGATTTAATTTTTCGTACAAAAGATGAAATAGATCTTAATACTTTTGGTAAATCTTTTGGGCCAACGACTATTAAAAGAACAAAAGATATTAATAAAAATTCTGGAAAACCAATATCGAGCATTTACTACTTTCTAGAATTTATGACTTCTTTTTAATAGTTTGCTTTTTTTTAGTTTGCTTTTTTGCAGCTTTCTTTTTTGGAGTGACTTTTTGTTCAGAAATAGCCTCAACTTCTTCTTCATTGTCTTTGTTAGATTTAACTTGATCTTTAAAGTTTTTAAGACCTTTTCCAAAATCGCCCATTATACTTGATAATTTGCCTTTACCGCCAAAAAGAATAAGCACAACTATGAGGACTATAACCCAATGCCAAATACTAAATGCACCCATAACACATATCTCCCGAAAATTTATCTATAATATATAACCTAAACTATCAAATATGTAATAATAAATATTAAATCTTTTAAATTATTTAATTTTAATCTTTAAAAATGAAAATTTGTGAAGGGTCTGAACAAACTTTAACCTTTTCATTAATATTAAAAAAATTTAACCCAGGTATTCTTGCATGTACATGAAAGTCAGTATTCCCAACTTTAATTGATAAATGAACTAAAGTGGAACCAGCTAAAAGTCTAGCTTCCATAACACATCCAATATATGGAGATATAATATATTTATTTTTGTTAGTATTTTTTGATATATTTTTCTTATCTGAATAAAGCATAATAGCTTCATTTCTTATAACTATTTTAACTTTACTTTTATTAAATTTTTTTGGACAAGAAAAAGTTCCCAAAACTGTATTTACAAGTCCTTCTTCAACTATTCCTCCAAATACATTAATTTCTCCAAAAAATTCTGCTATAAAAGCTGACTTTGGTCGCAAATAAAGATCTATTGGACTCCCAAATTGTTCAATAAAACCATTATTTAGAACCCCGATTTTATCAGACATAAACATTGCCTCTTCGGGGTCATGCGTTACTAGTAATGCAGAAATGTTGTTTTCTCTAAGAATATGTAACATCTGATCTCTAATTTTTTCTTTCAATCTTGAATCTAAATTTGAATAAGGTTCGTCTAACAATATTATTTGAGGATCAGAAGCCATAGCTCTTATTAATGCAACTTGTTGTTGCTGACCACCAGATAACTCATGGGGATATTTATCAGAAAAATTTGATAAATTTACTTCATCCATTAATTGTTGAATTTTTTTTGTTTGTAATTGTTCTTCTTTTTTATCCATCCCAAAAAAAATATTTTGCGAAATGGTTAAATGAGGAAATAAAGCACAATCTTGGAATACATATCCAATACCTCTTTTATCAGGACTTAAATGAGTGTCTCTGGATGAAATAGTTTGATTATTAAGTTTAATCTCACCTTTTTGGATTTTTTCAATTCCACTTGCTAGTTTTAGTAAGGTAGTTTTACCACAACCAGATGGGCCAAGGAGAGACACAACCTCCCCTACTTGTAATCTCATAGAAAAATCATTTAAAATTATTCTATTATTATATTCAAAATGGATATTTAAGAAATCTAACAAGTTAGTACCATAAAAGAAAATTTATTCATCGTTCACCGGTTCATCATTGAAAATTATTTTATTCTTATCTAACAAACCAGAATTTTTTAAATCATCAATTCCTGGCAATTCGTTGATTTCCCTAAGACCAAAATAGTCTAAAAACAAATTAGAAGTTTTCCACGTTAGAGGATTACCAGGTGTTGATCTCCTTGGTCCAGGTTGTACCCAACCTAATTCTAATAATACATCTAATGTTCCTCTACTAAGAGAAACACCTCTAATATTTTCAATTTCCGACCTTGTTACTGGTTGATGGTATGCAATTATTGACAGGGTTTCTGTTGCTGCTCTAGATAAAGGCTTGGAAACCACCTTCTCAATATTCAAATACTCAGAAATTTCAGAAGAAGTTCTAAACGCATAAGTGTTATTTATTTTACAAAAATTTACTCCCCTAGAGGAATATTCTTTTTCTAAAATTTTTAAAATTTGATCTAGAACATTCACGTCATTGACACGTTCTTTAAGCTCACTATAAGAAACTGGTTCAGATGAGGCAAAAATAAAAGCTTCAATAATTTTTTGTTTAAAATTAAACTCGAGTTCATTTATGTTTTTTTGATCAGTATTCATTTAATATCCAGGTTAATAAATTTTTAATTATTTATATTTTTTGAAGATAAAAGAATTTCATCTTTAAAACTGTCTTGCCTAATATTTACATCTCCTTCTTTTGCTAATTCAAGAGAAGCCACAAAATGAGAAGCTAAAGCTGATTTATTTTCAAGTTCATTTTTAATATTTTTAGGAATAAAATCTAATAAATTTTTCCAATCATTAGTATCTTTAAGGATCTGTTTTAATCTAATTAGAGCATTTTCAACGGAAAAAAGTTTTGTATTTGCAATTGTAATAGTTTCCCCTTCATTTTTAGTGACAATACTTCCATAAGTTTTAATTAAATCATACAAAGTTAAATTATATTGAAATTTATTACTGACATTAAAAACTTCAGGATTTCCGTTCTTAAAAAAATGAGTGCCTAATTGATGTCTATTAAAAAGAAGTTTCGATACATGTTGAACACCTTCCAACCTCTTCATTTGAAATTCTAAAAGTTCAGATAAATTTTCTATATTTTCTAAATTTTCATCGTTTTCAATTGGTAGCAGTAACTTAGATTTCAAAAAAGCAAGCCAAGCACCCATAACCAAATACTCTGCAGCTATATCTATGTCTTTATTAATTATATTATCTAAAAACTCTAAATACTGCTCTGCTAACTTTAAAATGGACAATTTTGTTAAATCAATTTTATGATCTCTGGCCAAGCTTAACAAAAGATCAATTGGACCTTCAAATCCGTCTAAAGAAAGACTTAATATATTTACCTGTTGATTTTGTATATTTTCCATTAATTCACTTGTTTATTTAATTGTAATATACATACAACTTGTTGTTTTTTGAAAAGGTTACATAGTTTTAATCCATCAGCTTTAGTAAGAGGATTAGTCCAAACTCTATGGAAAGATAATTCTTCACTGTTTGTATAAGTAAAAATTTCTATTTCAATTTCACTTAATAAATTTTTAAATTTTTTATTCATTTTTTCTTTTGCTGACTCAGCTTTTTTAAAATCTCTAAATGAACCAAACTGAACTCTGTAAAGACCGACAACTTTTTCTTGAGCATTAACTTTTTTTACTCTCTTTTTTTCTTCAGATTTTTTTTTATCATTCGCCTGACTTTCAGACAGTTTTTTAATGCTTTTAGTGTTATCTACAGTTTTTAAATTATTATTCTCCACTTCAGTAATTTCCATAGGCAAAAGTTCTGGTTTTGCAGGTAATGGTCTTAATTTTTCATCTTTTTCAAGAGCAGATTTATTATTTAAAATTTCTATATCCAAATTAGATACTTTTAAACCACCTTTGTCTTTTGGTATTGAGATAACATCCAAATTATCAGGGCCGATAACAATTAAATCATCATTAATATTATTTTTAAAAATTATTTTTAAACCAAACAAAAAAATTAAAAATAATATGCCAAAGCTTAAGAAAATAACTGATAAAGTTTTAAATAAACGATTCATAATTTCTACATTTCAAAAACAGGATTAATTGACAAAATTTTTAAACCTTTTCTTATTGTAAGAGCAACTGCTTTAACCAAACACAATCTTGAATTTGTTAATTTTTTATCATTTTCTATAATAAACTTACTACTTTTGTCATCCTTACCTCTATTCCACAAACTGTGAAACAAACTTGATAATTCTATTAAATAATAACAAATTCTATGTGGTTCGTGATTTTTAGCAGCTAATTCCATAGATCTGGGCCACAATGAAATAAATTTAATTAACTCGATCTCTTCTTTGGTATTTAAGAATGAAAAATCCTCAATAGATAAATCTTGTTCTTTAATTTTTGCTGATTTAAAAATGGAATTACATCTAGCATGGGCGTATTGCACATAAAAAACAGGATTATCTTTAGATTTTTCAGTAACTTTTTTAAAATCAAAGTCTAAGGACTGATCATTCCTTCTGGTTAGCATTATAAATCTTATAACATCCCTGCCTACAGAATCTATTATATCTGACAGCGTTACAAAATTACCTGATCTTTTGCTCATTTTTATTGGTTTTCCATCTTCTAAAAGATTAACCAAGGAACAAATTTTTGTATCAATTGAAAAATTATCATTAGAGAGAGCTCTTACAGCAGCATTAATTCGTGAAATATAACCTATGTGATCAGCTCCAAGAACGTTAATAAGGTTACCTTTTGTTCTATTTATTTTATCTAGATGATAAGCCATATCAGTTGCAAAATAAGTCCAAGTTCCATCAGATTTTTTTAAAGCTCTATCTGTGTCATCACCATAATTAGTGGATTTAAAAAGCAATTGTTCTCTTTTTTCCCAATTATCTGGGTTCATTCCCTTAGGTGCGTCTAATACACCTTTGTAAATTAAATCTTTTTTTTCTAATATTGAAAGAGTTTCATTTAATAAATTTCCTGAAATAATCTTTTTTTCACTAGTATAAACATCCATATCTATACCCAACCTAAAAAGATCATTTCTAATTATTTTCATAATTACATCTAAAGAAACTTGCCTAACTATTTCAAAAATATCTGCTTTATCTTTAGTTTTTAAATTTTTTCCATATTTATTTACAAGTTCTAGACCAACATCTTTCAAATATTCTCCAGGATATAATCCTTGAGGTATTTCTTTAATGTTTTGACCTAGGCATTCGTCATATCTCAACAATGCTGAATCAACTAATTTGTCTATTTGTGAGCCTGCATCGTTAATGTAATATTCTTTAGTAACTTTATAACCAACCTCTTTTAATAATGAAGCTAGGGCATCTCCAAAAACAGCTCCTCTGGCATGACCTGCATGCAAAGGCCCGGTTGGATTAGCAGAGATGTATTCTATATTAATTTTTTTTCCTTCTCCTAAATTTATTTTATCCCATTTCTCTTCATTTAATAAAATTTTTTGAATACAGGTATTCCATGTTGACATGGTTAATTTAATATTAATGAACCCTGGGCCTGCAACTTTTACTTCATCTACACCGGGAAACTTATCAATGTAATGTAATAACTTGTTGGCAACATCAATTGGTTTTAATTTAAGGTATTTACTTAAAAGCATTGATATATTTGTGGACATATCGCCATGATCTAAATTTTTAGGTGGCTCTAATGTAAGTTTTCTTAATAATTCATTTTCATCAAATTCAATATTATTATCTGATTTAAACTGTGATAGCATTTCAGTTAAATTATCTAAATATACTTTATAAATATTCATAGAATTTAATATTCCTCTTTGAAAAACTTCATATATTCCATCTTTAAATAATTATCTGTCATTCCAGCAATATAATCTGTAATCACTCTTGATTTTTTTTCTAGAGTCATGGTGTTCAAAGAGTGACCGTTTTGATTTCTCCAAGAAGTTGGTAATAAAGAAATATTTTCTTGAAATAAGTAAAATATTTTTTTTATCATTACAGAATATTTTGATAATTTATCTAAAATTAATTTATTATGATACATATTTTTAAACAAAAAATACCGAATTTCTTGCATGTGATCATTAGCAGTTGAAGTTAGCTTTATAACGCTATCATTATGGTTCCTTATATCTTCAACTGTTCTAAAATAATTTTTACCTATTATTTCTTGAGAATTACAAATTATATCATTTATAAAGTAACTTACTAATTTTCTAATAAGCTGATGTATTAAAATATCATATTGAATATTAGAATAAGTACTTTCTATTTCTTTAATTATAGATTTAATAAGAGCAATGCTCTTAAGATCATTTAAAGTAAACAAATTTTCTCTTAGACCATCATCAAAATCATGAGTTAGATAAGCAATATCGTCAGATATATTTGCAACTTGCCCTTCCAAAGAAGGGTAATTTTGTAACTCTAATGAAAACTTCTCCATAATTTGAATTATAAAATGCGGTATTTTTTTATCTTTACGATAAGGTCCATTGTGTTTTATCAAGCCCTCCAAGGTTTCCATAGTTAAATTTAGACCATTAAAACTAGGATATTTTTTTTCAAGTACCGTCACAACTCTTATTGACTGCTCATTATGATCAAACCCGTTAAAATTAGTCATTAATTCTTTTAAAACTGCTTCCCCCTTATGCCCAAGAGGTGGATGTCCAAGATCATGAGCCAGCGCTATTGTTTCTGTTAAGTCCTCATTTAAATTTAAAGCCCTAGAAATAGATCTAGCAATTTGTGCAACTTCAATAGTGTGGGTTAAACGTGTTCTAAAATGATCACCTGATTGAAAAACAAAAACTTGGGTTTTGTCTTTAAGTCTTCTAAAAGCTTCTGAATGTATTATTCTGTCTCTATCTCTTTGATATTCTGTGCGACCTAATACCAAAGCTTCGTCTTCATAAAATCTACCTTTAGTTAAATTACTATGACATGCATAAGGCATTAGTATAGAGTTGTCTTTAGTATGCATCGCTATTCACACAAATATTAATTCATTATAATATATATATGTGATACACTAATGGTGTAATAATGTTAACTTTTGAATCAGTAAATAAAATTTAGGTATTATGCATGAATATTATAACTGACAATCCTAAAACAAGTTTTAACTTGTCTAAGGCCGCTTCTGATAGAATTAAAGTATTATTAAAAGATGAAAAAGGTTCCTACTTTAGAATATCCGTATTAGGTGGGGGTTGTTCTGGTTTTCAATATGATTTTTCATTTGTAGAAATACCAAATGATGATGATCATATCTTTAATGCAAACGGTGTTAGTTATTTAATTGATAAAGTATCAATGGACTTTTTAAAAGACAGTAAATTAGAATATGTATCAGAATTATCAGGTTCATACTTCAAAATTGAAAACCCTAACGCTACAGCTAATTGTGGCTGTGGTACAAGCTTTTCTATATAAATTAAAAACAATCCTATGACCTTAAAAATTGCCAGCTTTAATGTGAACTCAATCAAGATGCGTTTACAAAATGTTTTGGAATGGCTGGAAAGCTCCAATACTGACATAATTTTAATGCAAGAAACAAAAACTATTGATGAGAACTTTCCTTATCTTGACTTTAACAAGAAAGGCTTTGAAGTCACTTTTTGTGGTCAAAAATCTTATAATGGCGTTGCTATAGCTAGTAAATTTCAGATTGAAGAAATATCAAGGCATCTTCCTTATTATGATGAAATAACAGTTGAAGATAATCAAGCAAGATTTGTACATGTTAAAATTGAGAATATAAATATAATTTGTATTTATTTACCAAATGGAAACCCAGCTCCTGGCGATAAATATGAATACAAAATCAGTTGGATGAGACGTTTAATAAAATATGCAAGAGAAATTTACGAAAAGAATGAACCTGTATTAATTGGGGGAGATTTCAATGTAATTCAATCGGAAATAGATTGTTACGACCTAAGTAAATGGACAAACGACGCTTTGTACCTTGAACCAACAAGGAAAAAAATGAAAGAACTTATCAATGTAGGTTTTATAGATTCATTTCGCTTACTGCATCCAAATTTGAAAGAGTTTAGTTTTTGGGATTATCAGGCAGGTGCATGGCAAAAAGATAATGGTATCAGAATAGACTTCTTTTTAATTTCACCTGAAATAGTTGATAGGCTTCTAAATGCTGGTATAGATAAAAAACCAAGAGGAAAAGAAAAGCCTAGCGATCATACACCAATATGGATCGAAGTTGAAAATATATAAAACTTAAGATTTATGTATATTTTTTGGGACAAATTCTGATTTCACAATTTCTCTTGGGTTAGGTACCCATAAGTTACGATTAGGATGCATTCCAGCTCCATAAACAGCAGAAACTGCACTACTTCTCATCCTATTTAACAATCTTGTATCAGCATCGCCCATAGATGGATGATCACCTCCATTGTTTTTTGTTATTTCTTCCCATGCTTCTTTTCTAGCTTTAAATGTTTGAGTATCTATCAGTTGAGTACAATTTATTTCATTTTTATTCAAATCAACTATTATTTCATCACCATTCTCAATTAATGCTATTGGGCCTCCAATAGCTGCTTCAGGACCTACATGCCCTATAACAAGACCAACAGAACCACCTGAAAAACGACCATCTGTCATTAAACCTACGATTATATTTTTTTCTCTACATAAAGTTGTTATTCTTGAAGTTGAATCCAACATTTCTGGCATTCCTGGTCCACCAACTGGACCTTCATATCTAACGACAATCATGTCATTATTTAAAATATTATCAGGTGCATTTTCTAATGTATCTAATAAACTTTGTTCTCCATCAAAAACTCTAGCTTTACCTTTAAAAATATTATTCTCCAAACCACCCTCAACTCCAGCCAATTTCAAAATAGAGCTGAACTCTGGGGATAAATTGCCACCTAATAGTCTTAACCCACCAGTTTCTTTGTAAGGTGACTTTACTGAATAAATTACTTTACCATCAGGACTTTGAGGAGACAGCCTTCTTATTTGATTTTCTAAAGTTTCACCAGTACATGTTAATGTATTGCCGTTTAATAAACCTGAATCCAATAAATCCTTTATAAAAACTTGCACTCCACCTCTCTGATCAATATCCACCATTGAATATTTGCCAAAAGGTCTAGCGTCAACAAGGACAGGTACTACATTTTTAGACAAATGATTAAATTCCTCTGCACTCATAATATCTTCATTAAAATTTTTATAACCAGCAGCTCTAGCTAATTCTGGGGCATGGAGCATAACATTTGTAGACCCACCAATAGACATGGCAACAATAAGAGCATTTCTGATAGAATCCCTTGTAACAATATCTCTAGGTTTTACGTCATTTTTAACCATTGCATCTAAATAACTAATTAACTCGTCTGGAAAAGTATCTGTTCTTCTTTTGTCATCCGAAGGAGGTGAAACCATATGTAAAGGTTGCATGCCTACAACACCTATAAAAGTTTGCATCGTGTTGTAAGTGAACATACCACCACAACTTCCAAAACCAGGACATGATTCACATGCAATTCTTTTTTTTAATTCTTCATCATCGCTACCAGCAATTTGGTAGCTTGAAATTATATCAAGAGGTTCATTGGTAACTGAATCAATTCCAGGTCTTATAGGTCCATCAGACATTATAATTGCAGGTCTATTATGTTCTAAAATTGCTGACAAGGTTCCAACTGGAGGCTTATCACACGCTACAACAGCTATTGTTCCCTCAAGACCTGACGCGCTCAAATGTTCACACAAAGTATCATTAGTAACTTCTCTTCCAATTAGAGAATAACGCATTTCTCTTGTACCATTCCTAATACCATCAGAAGTCGCAACTGTATATTCTGGTTGAACTAATCTCATTCTAATATCACCAGGATTTTGTCCAATTCTTAAACGAAGCTTTTCATGAATTGTTTTAACCTTATCCTCTACCCCCAAATAACATTGAGAGTCACCTTTATTACCAACAACACCAATTGAAGGTTCATGGATTAAATCTAAGTCTGTGTTAAGAACTCTAGCAATCCCAAAAGTTTGAGAATTTCTCCCGGGATTTTTGTCAATTAAAACTGTCTTAGAATTCTTCATTACTTTCTCCAACCTTTTTTTATAAATTAATTAAAGCTTTTTCTATCTCTGATTTTCTTTGATAAAAAATTTCTTGTTTATTTTTAACTTCTTGAACAACTTTAGAAGGTGCTTTATCGATAAACATTTGATTGTTTAGTCTTTTGCTAATTTGATCAATCTCATTGTTAATATTAGAAAGTTCTTTGTTCAACCTATTTTTTTCAGATTCTGTATCTATGAGGCCTTGAAGAGGTATCATTAAAACTATTTCATCAACAGTACTTATTATAAAATTCTCAGTCTGAGTAATATCTTCAGATACAAAGGTTAAATCATTTAATTTAGCTAAATTAGTAATTAAATTTATATTGCTTTCAATAATATCTTTTTTGTCCTTGTTAACATTTTTAAATATGACATCTATTTTGGAATTAGGAGGTATGTTCTTTTCAACTCTTAAAGACCTTATTGATGATATAATTTTTATTACTAGATCAATAGAATTATTTAATGATAATTTATTAAAGATAGGCTCTGGCCAAGTTGAAGAAATAGCAAACTTTGAGGATTTAAAAAGATTTTCTAAAATTTCTTCAGTAACGTAAGGCATTATTGGGTGTAACATTAACAAAACATTTTTCATGATATTTATTGAGACATGTTTAGTTTCTTCAAAATCTTTTAAATTATCAGTATTATTTAAAATAGGCTTTATAAACTCAATATACCAATCACAATAATCTTTCCAAATAAATTGATATAAGGCGTCTGCTGCGTCATTAAATTTATATTCTTTAATGGCAGTTTTAACTCTGTTGTTTAAATCGTTATAAAGCTTAACTATCCATTTGTTTACCTCAAGGTCAATTTTTTTAATATCCTTATCAATGTAAGATATACAATCATTAAACTCTAAAAATTTACACCCATTCCAAATTTTAGTACTAAAATTCCTATAGCCAGCAATTCTTTCTTCAGAAAGTTTTATGTCTCTTCCTTGAGCAGCCATTGCAGTAAGAGTGAACCTTAAGGCATCTGCACCATATTTAGATGATAAATCTAATGGATCTAAAACATTGCCTTTAGACTTAGACATTTTTTGACCTTTTTCATCCCTAACAAGAGCATGAATATAAACTTCTTTAAAGGGAACTTCTTTATCCATAAAATGAATACCCATCATCATCATTCTAGCAACCCAAAAGAAAATTATATCAAAACCAGTTACCAAGACACTTGTTGGATAATATTTTCTCAAATCCTTAGTTTTTTCAGGCCATCCTAAGGTGGAAAAGGGCCATAAAGCTGAAGAAAACCATGTATCTAAAACATCTTCATCTTGGATTAATTCAACTTTTTTACCATAAAAGATTTCTGCTGCATCTAAAGCTGCTTGTTCATTAGATTCGACAAAAACTTTATTATCTGGTCCAAACCAAGCTGGTATACGATGTCCCCACCAAAGCTGTCTGGAAACACACCAAGGTTGAATATTTCTCATCCATTCATAGTAGGTTTTATCCCAACTTTGGGGAATAAAAGTTGTATTACCCTCTTCAACAGCTTTAATAGCTGGCAAAGCTAATTTTTTTGCGTCAACGTACCATTGATCCATTAGCCACGGCTCAACAATTACGTTTGATCTGTCACCATGAGGAACGGTATGAGTTATATTTTCTTCTTTAACAAATAAATTTAAACTTTTTAATTTCTCTATAATTTTATGTCTTGCTTCAAACCTGTCTAATCCTTGAAATTCTTCAGTACCATTTTCATTAATGGTAGCGTCTGCATTTAATATATTAATAACTTGTAAACCATGCCTTTTTCCTACCTCAAAATCATTAAAATCGTGAGCAGGAGTAATTTTAACGGCACCTGTACCTTTTGTTGGATCCGAGTAATCATCAAAAATAATAGGAATAATTCTATTAATTATTGGTAGTAATACGTTTTTGCCTTTTAGATGCTTATACCTCTCATCATTTGGGTTTACAGCTACAGCTGTATCTCCCAGCATTGTCTCCGGTCTAGTTGTCGCTATTGTTAAAAATTCATCACTACCTTGAATAGGGTAATTGAAAAACCAAAATTTTCCATTAGTTTCTCTCTGCTCTACTTCCAGATCAGAAATGGCGGTTAGTAATTTGGGATCCCAATTAACAAGACGTTTGTCTCTATAAACAAGACCCTCTTTATATAATTTAACAAAAACATAATTAACTGCTTTTGATAAGCCATCATCCATAGTAAAGCGTTCTTTTTCCCAATCAGGAGATGCTCCTAAAGCTCTTAATTGGTTAGTGATTGTTCCACCTGATTGATCTTTCCATTCCCATACTTTTTCAATAAATTTGTCCCTACCTAAATCATGACGAGTGATTTTAGATTTAGCCAATTCTCTTTCTACAACCATTTGTGTTGCAATACCTGCATGATCAGTTCCTGGTTGCCATAGAACGTCAAAACCTTGCATTCGATGAAATCTAATTAAAATATCTTGAATCGTAAATGTTAAAGCATGACCTATATGCAAAGAGCCGGTGACATTTGGCGGCGGCATCATAATAACGTATGGTTTTTTTGAAGAAGAACTGTTGGATGCAAAAGCACCACTTTTTAACCACTTTTCATACCATTTTAACTCTATAGACTTAGCGTCAAATCTTTTGTCCATCATCTTTTGGTAAGCCTGTTTTTAATTGAAAGTTTTACGATCAAATATTTCAAAATTTAATTCTTTATTTTTAAGATTGAAGTTAATTGTTTTTTGATCACCAAAATCTTCTAATGAAAGATTACCCATAATTGACCTTAAGTAAAATAGATCATAAACTTCATCAGCCTCACTCGTAATTAAGTTTGTAGATCCATTTAAATAATCTACTTCCGCTTCTAAAACGTCTAATACAGTTCTTATTCCAAACTCAGCTTCTTTTTGAATACCTTGTAACGCTAATAAAGAAGATTTTTTTTCGCTTTTTGATGCTAGAGTTTTTGCAACTGCGCTCTGATAATTTTGAAACGATGAAATAGCATTTAATTTTACTTGTCTATATTCTTCTGCCAAATCCACAGTTGATGCACTTGCCAATTTATCTAGCCTTCTAATAGTATTTTTTGAAGATTTATTGTAAAAAAGAGGAGAAGTGAATGTTAAATTTGCACCATAACTCTGATAATCACTTGAAGAATTGCTTAATGAGGACTGACTATCCTTGGCAAACAGATCAAATTTAAAAACTGGTCTATTTTCAGATCTTTTCAATTCAACGTTTTTATTAGCTAAATCTTTTTCCAATTTAGCAATTAAAATATTTATATTTTTTTGCGAAGATATTTTTATAATTTCTTCTTCATTATTAGGAATTGTGAATTTAACGGTTGGCAATTTCAAATTGTTTGGAACAGTTTTAAAACTAGTAACACTTTTAAATTTTGAAATTGATTTGTTGAGATTTCCATCTGCCAAAATAAGCTCGTAATTTGCTTTGGCTAATTTAGCTTCAGACTCGGCAAGAACAGTCGGTGTTACAGTGCCAGCTTGAAGTTTTAATTTAGTTGCTGATACATTTTCTTTAAACCTAATTAAACTACGTTTTCTTAATCTAACGACTGATTGATTTGTATATACATCTAAATATGCTTTTATAGTTTCTAGAATTACCTCTTGTTCAACTTTAATTAATTTAAGTTCATTTAATTTGATGTTATCTTTAGCTATTCTATATTTTTCAAATGATTTCCCTCCATCAAATATATTTTTACTAAGAGAAACAGTTGAGGTTATTGAATCATCATTTGTATAAGAACCTGCTCCATCACTCTGTTTGTTTGATGAATTATAAGTTGAAGTTAATGAGCTAGACCAATCTTTTGAAGAATACGCTTCATCAAGAGAATGCTTAGTAGCTTCTAATTTATATTTTTGCGACTTTAATTCAAGATTATTTTTAAGGGCTTCATTGACTGAAATATCTAGGGTGAAATCAGAAGCCAAAACAATTGAAAAACTAAAAAAATTAACTAAAAAATAAGTAATAAAATAAATACTTAAAATTTTTATCTTTTTTAAAAATAACATTAAAACTCCACTATAAATAGCATGATTAATTAAATAACATTTAATAAAAAATTGAAAAGTAAATTCTAAATTATTATGCCAATATGGCTTTATATCTAAAAAAATTAACAAATATAAGTATACTTTTTTAATTGCTTCTGTTGCAACGAAGAGCTATAGAATTGTAATCGCCAAAATTTAGGCCCGATGGCAGAGTGGTGATGCAGCGGCCTGCAAAGCCGTTAACAGCGGTTCGATTCCGCTTCGGGCCTCCATAAGCAAGTTTATTTAAAATGATTCAGATTGAAGAAATACCAATTACCAATGATTTAGTTTTGATTGGTGGTGGACACTCCCACTTATTAGTACTAATGAAACTTTCAAAAAGACCAATAAAAGGTAACAGAATAACTTTAATTACTAATGAAATAGATACACCTTACTCTGGAATGATTCCTGGATATATAGAGGGCATATATTCATGGAGAGATAGTCACATAGACTTATATAGGCTATGCCTTAAGTTAAATGTGCGTTTTATTCACGCAGAAGTTGAGAGAGTTTCAGCTTATGACAAAGAGATTTATTTTAAAGATAGACCTAAGATTAAATTTGATGTTCTTTCTATAAATACAGGCATTCAAAGCAATAATAGTGATATAAAAGGAGCAGCTAAATATTGCCTTCCTGTAAAACCAATATCAAAATTGGCAAATAATTTTTTAAATAAAATAACTAATTATAAATCAATCGCCTTTATTGGTGGTGGAGCAGGATCAGTAGAATTAGCTCTAGCTATTAAGAAAAGGTTCTTAAATATTAACCAAGAAATTAAAATCACTTTAATAAGTGGCAAACGAGGTCTACTAAGCGCTTTCCCTCAAAAAACTAAATTAATATCTCTTAAAACACTAGAGAAATTTAAAATAGATATAATTGAGTATAAGAGGGTTTTAGAAGTCAAACCAAAGCAAATCATTTTATCCGATAAATCAATCCTTAAAATTGATAAGGCAATATTGTCAACCAATTCAATGACGCCCAAATGGCTTACTAGGTCGGATATATTATTAACCAAGGATAATTACATTCTTGTAAACAAATCCTTTCAAACAAATTATAAATACGTTTTTGCTTCGGGAGATGTAATTGATTTTGATAATCAAAATCTTAAAAAAGCTGGAGTTTTTGCAGTAAGGTCAGGAAAACCTTTAGCTGTAAATATTAAAAAGTTTATTATTGGGAAAAACCTTCTTGAATATAAATTTAACAAAAATTACTTAGCTTTAATTGGAACAAGCAAAGCATCAGCAATAGCTACAAAATATAACTTAACTTTTAATTCTAAATTCTTTTTTTACCTAAAAAGTTATATTGATAAAAGATTTATAAAGAAATTTAGTGATTTTAGAATTAGAAAAAAAATTACCTTGGACGTTTTGAAAACTAGTCTCTTAAATATTTTTGTTAAACATAAAGAAAAAATTACTGATGAAAATAATTTCATGCAGTGTAAAGGCTGTGCTGCAAAGGTACCTTTAAATGCTCTAAAAAAAGCTTTACCTCAGGAAATTGTATCTACTTCTGAAGATGCCGTCAGCGTACCTAATTACCCAGACTTATTTCAGACAGTAGATATGATAAACTCAATAATAACTGACCCTTTTATATTGGGTAAAATTGCAGCAAACCATTCTATTAGCGATTTAGTATCAGTTAATTCACAAATAACATCAGCAATGATGATTTTACAATTACCTTTTTCTAAAACAGAAATTAACTCAAGAGATTTAGAACAAGTGTTGTTAGGAGCTAAAGAAATTTTTAAATTAGTCGATTGCCCTTTAATCGGTGGCCACACAATGATTGGAAAAGACAAAGACCCAGTTATTGGTTTCTCGATTTTAGGACAAAAGCAAAAGAAGATGGAGAGTATAAAAAATAGAAGGAATATAAAAACAAAAGATTTGCTTATATTGACAGAAAGGATTGGATCAGGATTAATTTTTGCTGGTATTAATAACTATTTAATCGACAGTCATTTCCAAATAGATGTAATCAAACAAATGATTAAAGGTAATATAAACTTTGGTAAAATATGCAATCAATTAAATATACTATCGATGACAGATATAACTGGATTTGGCCTTGCAAATCACCTTCTAAACTTAATCAAAAGAGATAATAACAAAACAGGTTTAACAATTTATCCCAATAAAATACCTTTGTTTGAAGGTGTTAATGAATGTATCAATAAAAATATAAAATCTTCATTATTCGAAAGTAATTATGATATAGCCCAGAAAGATATAATCTATAAAAGAGATAAATCAAAAATTGATAATATTATATACGATCCACAAACAGTAGGTGGTATAGCCTTTATTATTCCACAAGAAGAAAAAGATAAACATTTCACCATTTTAAAAGAAAACAATGTAAAATTTACGGAAATAGGTTTTGTTAATAATATAGAAAATAAAATTGCAATAAACTAACATATGAAAAGTAAACATAAAAAAATTAAAAAATGGGAAAATAAAACTTTTGATACAATTATTGATGTAAGGTCTCCATTAGAATATGAAGAAGATCATATTATTGGTTCAATTAACTGCCCTGTATTATACGATCAAGAAAGAATTATAGTTGGCACCATTTACAAAAAAGAGAGTACTTTTAGGGCTAAAATAATTGGTTCCTCTTTAACTGCTAGAAATATTGCCAAACATATTGAAGAAAAATTCATAAATCAAAAAGGATCATGGCAACCGCTCATTTACTGTTGGAGAGGAGGTCAAAGATCGAAGGCTTTTTCTTTAATTTTATCTGAAGTTGGTTGGAGAACATTTCAACTCGAAGGAGGTTATAAAAAGTATAGAAATGAAGTAATTTCCTTTTTAAATAAGGTAGGCTCAAAACTTAAAATTATTCTAATAAGTGGCAAAACAGGGTCAGCAAAAACTAAAATTTTACAAAATATTAAGTTACAAGGAGGACAGATCCTAGACTTAGAAAACCTTGCAAACCATAAAGGTTCATTGTTAGGCAAAATACCTAATTTAAAACAGCCTTCTCAAAAATTATTTGAAAGTAAGTTATACCATCAAATAAAACAATTAGACTTAAGAAGAAATGTCTATATAGAAGCGGAAAGTAGTAAAATTGGAAATATACATATTCCAAAAACACTTTGGGCTAAAATGATTGTCTCCCCTCGAATTGAAATTAAAGCTGATATAGAATTACGATCTAGTTTTTTATTAAATGATTATAAATATATGTGTGAAAATCCTGAATTAATAAAACCAATAATTTATGGACTTAAAAATAGACTAAGTAAAAAATTAATTAACGATTGGATGGAGCTAATTACTAAGAAATTGTGGCTTGATCTAACAAAAAGCTTTTTAGAAAACCATTATGATCCATCATATTCTTCAAACACAATTAAAAATGACCGAAAGGTAATTAAAAAAATACAAGCAAAATCATTTTCTAAAGAAGAAATAAATAAAATCACTAAATTAATCTTAAATTAGAAAAATATTATAAGTAACGTTTACCCTTGATAATTTGTTGCATTTTGTGATAATTAAGTTAGAAATACTTACAGAGCAGTGAAGTAATATTCCCCGGTAGCTCAGCGGTAGAGCAGACGACTGTTAATCGTCTGGCCGGCGGTTCGAATCCGTCCCGGGGAGCCA
>CAKZQZ010000067.1 GCA_937142855.1 uncultured Alphaproteobacteria bacterium
TTTTTTTGAAAATTTTAAATGTCAAACCAAGAATAAAAATAAATATGGGTATAAGTCCAATAAAGGCTTGTTGTTCGGTTAAAGGATATCCTTTTGGTAAAGCTACAAAAGGAATGAATGGACTTCGGGTGGTTGTAAAAAAACTTTGAAAAGTAAGCAAACCTTTATCTGGTAGGCCCCTTGAAAAATCATAATAAAATTTTACACTTATATACTTAAAACAGTAATAAAAAAAGAATGATAATATAATCCAGAAAAAAATTAATTCAGCCTTGCCTTGATTTCTAAAGTAAAATTTTAACTCTTTAAAAATATTGAAAAGGTAATTATTGATTTTAAACCTATCAGGTTTAGTTTTTATAACAAATAAAATTGCAAATAGTATGAAGGAAAAAACTCCTAAATACATACTGCAAAAAAATTGATATATTAACATGAATAAACTTGATGTAAGAAAAATTGTCTTTCTTGTTTTAAAATAATAAAGAGTAGTTAGTATCATTAAGGGTATTGCAGCTCTAAAGAATAGATGAAAATGTACATCTTGAGCAATGATTGGCAAAGAGCATGAAAATATAAATGCTGCACAATAGCAAGAAATAATAGATAATTTTAATTTATAGAAAACATAAAATGAAATTATAAAATTTATTATAATAACTATTGAAAAATAAAAATTAAAAGATTCGTAAATATTAAACCCTAAATACCGAAAAATTGAATATATCCAAGCTACACCCCACATAGTTTCAGAAAAAAATGCAGTATTTTTAATTGGGTATAAAATATTGAAATTTACAAAGCTTTTGTTTTCAATCAATAATGATGTGTAAAAATTCTCTAACATCATTAAAACTACTTTTGTATCACCAGTATCACCTGGGAAAGTCCCAGAATAAGTATATTGGTATAATAGAAATGAAATGAGAAAAACATTCAATAATAAAAGTAAAATATGATTTTTGGAGATCATTTCCAGCCTTATTTTTCAAGAAATTTAATGCTATTTTTAATTAAATATTGACCCAATGGTAAGGTTTCAGTCTTTAAAATTTTTTTTGTAGATGTTAGATCATATCTAATTAATAAGTCATTTTTAAGGTTAAATAAAAAAGAATACCATTCCCTAGATAAAGGAGATTTCCATTTCCACAAAAGAAAGTCTATGGCATCAATATATTTGGAAATATTTTTATCTTTATTTTCTAAAACTACGAATGGGTGTTCTACCATGTGGAAAATTAATGTGAATTTATGTGGGACTTCGTATTTATTCAAAATTTCTTTCCAGTTTTTTAAAGAATTTTTTCTTTTTAGATAAATATCAAAAACATCTAATAAAAATAAATCTGTTTCAATCATACCAGTTAGGTTTAACATAATGTTTGATGTTATGGTTCGCTTAGAAAGTTTTCCTAAAAATATTTTTTTTGGGCAATAATCGTTGGCATAAAAATTATCCCAAACTATAATTTTATTATTATATTTTTCAAATTTCTTAATATTTCGAGGACTCAAATCCCTAGCAACAATATCAGTTCCACAATAAAAGACTTTTATGTTATTATTAAGTGTCTCAAAAAATATATTTAAATAATATTTATTTGTTGGAATTAATTCGTCACTATATACTCTAGGTACAACAAAAATATTAATTTTAAATTTCTTTTTTAAATGATTTGCTATCTTAGCGTGTAGGAGACCTTCGTCATTTTGTTTAGTGACATCAAAATGTTTACTTATATCAATGTCATCAAACATTAGGGCTATATTATTCACTCCGAATGAGATTATTTGAAGGCACTTTTTTTCAAGAGATTTTAGATCAGAAACATTTTTGTTAATTAATTCTTTGCTAGGATCACCATAATCAAAATCTAAACCTGGGGCAATTCCAACAACTACTTTTACTTTTTTAATTTTTGAAAATTCTATGAAGGATGTGAATGATTCAATTATAATTTGTGGATATAATTCTCTCCATCTCAGTCGATGATAAATATCTTCTTTTGGTGCATATAAATACGTAGACATTCCATTTGATTTAAGTTTTTCGATTATTTTACAACGATCATTCCAGGTTAAAAGCTTTCCGTAGTAACCCTCTATATATCCAGTAAAATTTAAAAGTTTTGATTTTCTAATCATTTTAAATTTATATAGTAATTTATATGTTTAAGCAAATGAGGAGGATTAGATGAAAGTGGTAGCATTAGGCGCTCATCCTGACGATATTGAAATATATATGTATGGATTATTAAGCAATTTTGCCAGTAAAAAAAATCAAATTACAGTGGCGATTGCTACTGATGGCGCTAAAGGAATGGTAAAAAAATCACACAACTTAGCCTCAATTAGAAAAACGGAATCTATCAATGGTTTATCAAAGTTTGGACTTCCTACATTTTTAGATTTACCCGATGGCGAACTTTCATTTAGTTCTAAAAATTTTAAAATAATCAAAACATTTTTTGATAATTTAGACGTGGATTTAGTAATTACTCATTCACCAGAAGATTATCATCCTGATCACAGAGCTCTGTCAAACTATGTAGTGGAAAGTGTAGGTTTTAGAGCACCAATACTTTTCTCAGACACGTTAATGGGGGTTAACTTTCAACCTGAAATATATACGGATATTACAGAGCATTTTGAAGAAAAAAAAAGAGCTATAATGTGTCATGAAAGCCAAAACCCTAAAAAATTTAGAGAAGCTATCACATTATTAAATAGGTTTAGATCAGCACAATGTAATGCTCCAGAAAAAACCTATGCAGAATGTTATAGATCGTTTAGTAGGTTCCCCTATCCTGATATTTCATCACTTATACCAAACAAAATAAAAATAAAACCCTATTATAAAAATTACAAAAGTTCCTTGTTATAGAAATAGATTAAAACTAATTATTTAACTAGTTGTTTATAAGCCCTTATTAGTTCGTATTCTTGATCTAATA
>CAKZQZ010000068.1 GCA_937142855.1 uncultured Alphaproteobacteria bacterium
AAGGTAGCTAATATGTCATCTAAAACACAAGGACGAAGGACCCCCATCCTTCGTCCTTTTTTCGTTTGGATATTTGTTAATATATATTTAATATAATACTTGTAACTAGGAGAATTAAATGAATGAACAATCCAAGCCTGTAATACCAAAGGCATATAACGGACCTAAACCTCAAGGAATAATTCCAGATATTTTTATACAAGATAGTTTCTCTAAAGATGATGACAGACTTTGGGTACCTTTGTCTCCAGGTAGATGGTCTAGGCCATTATGCTTTAATATTAGTCAAGGTTACTGGGTTCATTTAACAAAAGTCATTGGTGGTGGTTTTTTATCTAGACATAGACACCCGGCTCCTGTTCATGGTTTTGTTATTAAAGGTTCATGGAGATATCTTGAACATGATTGGGTAGCAAAAGAAGGTTCATATTTATTTGAGCCTCCTGGGGAAATTCACACCCTAGTAGTCGATGATGATTGTGAAGAAATGATTACATTATTTCATAACACTGGTGCATTAATTTATTGTGATGAAAATGGTAATACTATTGGCACAACAGATGTTTTTGATAGAGTTAACGCTGCTAGAGAACATTTTGTAAAGGTAGGGTTAGGAGAAGATTACGTTAATCAATTCATTAGGTAGCTTGAAGTGTCGACATTCTCTTGTAAACAAAATAACTACCCGCCAGTAACAAAATAGCGGCTATTATCATTCTCACTGGACTTTGCATAAGAAACAACGGAAACGACAGGACTATCATTGAAATAGGAACAAATAGTTTTGAAAACAATGTGTCCTTACTTGCATTTTGATAAAATGGAAAAAGCACTGAAACTAAAGCCATTAATATGAAAAACAAAGACCAGGGTCTAGTTATAAATAAAAAATAATCATCACTTGTTCCAATTGCTCTAGCAAGATTTAACTCTGCTAATTTTCCAAGAACAACACCTAAAATCATTGGAGCTAAAGGAAAACCTAGCTTTCTCATAAAGTAACCTATTACACCAAATGCAAACATAACCCATATATCAAAAGTAATATTATGCAGGGCAAAAACACCAATAGCACAATAAGCTAATATAACTGAAGCTAATACATACATTGGAATTCTTGTTACCAAGAGAAATAATTTTAATGAAAAAGCTTGCAAACCTACCATAAAAAAATGGGCAGCAAAAAAGGCTATAAAAACACCATAAGCTAGTAATGGTTCATCTTGAATAAATGAAGGCCCAGGAATAATATTGTGAATCATTAAAGCACCTAGCATAACGGCTGTAACAATATCACCAGGAATACCTAAAGCCATCATCATAATAAGTGCGCCGCCCGCAGTAGCGTTATTAGCAGCCTCTGGAGCAATTATTCCATCAACTGCACCTTTACCAAATTCACTCCTATTCTTTGAAGCTTTTTTAGCTTGATCATAGGCTAGAATATTTGATATTGAACCACCAGCAGCAGGTAGAATACCTGTAAAAATACCAATGAAACTGGACCTACATAAATTTATCCAATTTTTAATAACCAGTGCGATTGCTTTTCTGTGTTCAACTCTTACAGGATCAGCTGTTTTAGCCATCAAAGGAGATTTTGCTTTTACATTATCTTCAACATCACTTAACAGCTGAGAAAAAGCAAACAAACCTATTAAAACAGGAAGAAATGCAAATCCTTGCCTAATATGATCTGAACCAAAAGCAAACCTGGCAACACCATTAATCTCGTCTTCTCCGACACAAGCAGCAAAAAGGCCAAGCAGGCCTGCAATCAAACCCTTAACCATATTATCACCTGATAAACTTACAGTAATTGTAAGAGCAAATACAATTAGGGCAAAATAGTCCCAAGGACCAAATTCTAATCCAAGAAAAGCTAATTGTGGAGCTAGTGCCACTAAGATAATAGCACTTATCATGCCACCAAAGAAAGATGACCAAAGACCTAAACCTAGGGCTAATCCAGGTTTTCCAGATCTAACCATGGGAAAACCATCAAATGTTGTAGCGACAGAAGAGGGTGTACCTGGGATCCCCGTC
This sequence comes from uncultured Alphaproteobacteria bacterium, assembly GCA_937142855.1. Classification (GTDB taxonomy): domain Bacteria; phylum Pseudomonadota; class Alphaproteobacteria; order Puniceispirillales; family Marisalimonadaceae; genus Marisalimonas. Next base: position 2,047 of record CAKZQZ010000068.1, read on the forward strand.
AACATTCCTGACATTAAACCTCCAGATAATCCTCCTACAAAAACTCCCATCATAGTTGCTAAACCTTGAATTGGGCTCATTCCAAATGTAAATGGCAGTGTAAGAATAACTCCCATAGCAATAGTGAAACCAGGTATTGCACCAGCTAATAAACCCGCCAAGGTACCTAAAGCCATTAATCCTAATGTTAATGGGTCAAGTAATACCGAAGCTCCTGCTTGGAGAATTACGTCAAACATTGTTATACCTACCAAACACGTAAAATTTCCCCTTCTGGCAACATGACCCTTAGACCAAAAGTAAAAACCATCCACATAAATCCAATACTTAAAACAGAAATAGTAAGATGCTTAATAATTAGATTTAAAGAAAAACCACCCAAAAATGTTAATAGGCCAAACACAAACGCAATACCACCTAACAACATGCCTAGGTAATCTAATGTTGAAAGAAAAAACAAAAACATTCCAAAACAAATAAAGGCGTTTTTAAATTTGGAAAAATTTACTTGAAAAGTATTGTTATCTTTATGCCCTTCTGTTTTAAGTTGAATATATGATTTACCCAACATAACAGATGACATTACCACCAGTAACCAAAGGACAACCCTTGGCCAGGCATCTGCTTTCATACCTTCAAAGCCAAGATCTCTAATATTAGAGGCATCATTTATCATTATTCCAGAAAAACAAAGTAGGAAAATAGCTATGATTATATCTGATTTATTACTAGTCATTTTATATCCGAAATAACTCAGAGAGAGTTAACTCTCTGAGTTATGAATTTATTTTCTTTTATATACACCAACTTTTTTTGCTATTGGTAGCCATTTATCATATGTGGCTTGAAAATGATCTCTGTAATCACTAGCATTTTTATAAGTAATTAAAATACCCTTTTTATGCATAGCGTCTTTAAATCCAGAATCTGCAGCAGCATCCTTAAGCAATGATGCATAGTGATCAATTATTTCCTGAGAAGTCCCTTTAGGGGCAACGATACCTCTTTCAACTGCATAAACTAGGTCATACCCTTGTTCCTGAGCAGTTTTCATATCAGGTATTTGATCTAATCTTGCAGGATTAGTCACACCAAGTGCCTTTAACTTCCCTTCTTTAATATATTTAATTGCTGCGGCTAAGTTAATTTCACCTAATTTAATATTGTCAGCTAATAAAGCAGTCATCCTTTGTTTTGTACCATCATAAGAAACATGCTTAAATTTTACACCAGCCGCATCTTCTAATAAAAGAAAGACAAATTGACTAGTAGACCCAAATGTTCCACCTGCAGTTATTTCTCCAGGTGCCTTCTTAGCTGCTTCAACTAATTCGGTTAAATTACCATAAGGAACATTTACATTAGCACCAATAATAGAAGGTGTTGATGTCATCATAGAAACAGGTTCAAAGGCATCCCATGTTATATCAATTCTTCCCGTAAAATAACTAGTTATAGCGCTTTGGTGTATTGCAAATAATGTACATCCATCAGGCTTAGCTTTTGCAGCTTGTTTTGCACCTTTATTTCCACCTTGCCCACCAACATTTACTACTTGTAATTGAGGTTTCGCTCCACTTTTATTAACTTTTTCTACTATTTGACGAAAAATAATATCTGTTCCGCCACCGGCACCCCAAGGAACTATTAGTTTAGCTGTGCCACAGGGTATATTAGGTGCTGAAATGGCTCCTGTTACTGAAAAAGCGAGAAAAGCCGCTCCAGCTAATCCAACTTTTAATAAATTTTTAATTGGCATTGTTATCTCCACATATTAGTTTAATTTTAAAATTATAAAGAAGAATAATTGCTACATTAATACGTAGAGTCAAATTTTTTATAGGTTTAAGAATGAATAAATTTACTACTAGACCGGAAATTACTGGAAATTTTGGTGTTGTAACATCAACTCATTGGATTGCAACAGCTGTTGGTATGTCAATTTTAGAAAAAGGTGGAAACGCTTTTGATGCTGCTGTCGCCACTGGTTTTACACTTCAGGTTGTAGAACCACATTTAAATGGTCCTGGGGGAGAAGTTCCTCTTATTCTTGCGCCAAATAAAAAAGAACCAATAGTTATATGTGGACAAGGCGTTGCTCCTCAATTAGCCACACTAAAAACTTTTCATGACCTCAATTTGAATATAGTTCCAGGAAGTGGTTTATTACCAGCAGTGGTACCAGGCGCTTTTGATGCCTGGATGTTGTTATTATTAGATTACGGAACAATGTCACTTAGAGAAGTTATGGAACCAGCTATAGGAATAGCCACAAAAGGATATCCACTTGTTCCTAATATTATTAACACAATAAAATCCGTTGAAGAGCTTTTTAGAAATGAATGGAAAAGCTCAGCTGAAATTTATTTGCCTGGAGGTAATTTACCAAAGTCTGGCGATTTCTTTAAGAATATAAAAATGGCAGAAACTTATCTTAAAATAATCAACGAGGCTGAATTAAAATCTGGTGATAAGAAAGAACAAATCCAACACGCCAGAAAAATTTGGAGTCAAGGCTTTATCGCAGAAGAAATTGAGAATTATTGTAAAAATAATGAGGTTATGGATACAACAGAAAGAAAACATAAAGGGTTGCTGACGGGAAATGATTTAGCCAATTGGTCAGCTACTATTGAAAAACCTCTATCTTATGATTACAAAAATTTTAGTGTTTGCAAAACTGGACCTTGGGGGCAAGGACCAACGTTTTTACAACAATTAGCTTTATTAAAACATTTTGATTTAGACTCTCTTGACGAACTTTCTCCTGAATTTGTTCATCTTGTTATTGAATCAACTAAGCTTGCATTTGCAGATAGAGAAGCATTTTATGGTGATACAAATTTTAATAATGTTCCTATGGAAACTTTATTAAGTGATGAATATAATAATGACCGCAAAAATTTAATTTCTGAGAATGCTTCAATGGAAGTGAGGCCAGGCAAAATTGAGGGTTTTGCAGGAAAAGTTGTTGTAAGGCCAAAGGGTACAACACCAGAATCTTTTTCTAAATTTGATATTGGTGAACCGACTGTAGCAAGGTTTGATGAGCCAAATCCAAATAGCTTAGGAGAAACAAAAGGAGATACAACACATTTTGACATAATAGATAAATGGGGAAATATGATTGCTGGTACCCCAAGCGGAGGATGGTTGCAGAGCTCTCCAATAATTCCAAATTTAGGTTTTTGTTTATCTAATAGAGGGCAAATGTTTTGGTTAGATGAAAATTCCCCAGCATGTATTGGTCCTAAAAGACGACCGAGGACGACGTTATCTCCAAGTTTGGCTCTTAAAGATGGCGAACCATATATGGTTTTTGGAACCCCGGGCGGCGATCAACAAGATCAATGGTCTCTTCATCTATTTCTAAGACACGTTCATTTTGGTTTAAACCTTCAAGAAGCTATCGATGCACCGGGTTTCAGTACTGCTCACTTTCCAAACTCATTCTATCCTAGAGAAACTGATATAGGTCATCTAGCATTAGAAGGAAGGTTTCCGAAGGAAACTATTGAAGCATTAGTCAAAAAAGGTCATAAAGTCTCAGTAGACACAGACTGGAGTCTTGGAAGAATGACAGCGGCTTCAAAAAATAATGAAATTTTAAAGGCAGCAGCTAATCCGAGGTTTATGCAAGGTTACGCAATTGGAAGATAGAAAATAGAGGGCTAAATATTGAAAGTTGGTATTGTTGGATTTGGTTCTATAGGAACCGAAGTTGCTAGAGCAATTATTAAAGGTATAGACAATTTTTCTTTATATGGCGTTTCTTCTAGAAGCAGAGAAAATGCACTTAAAAGAATATCAAATCTAGACCATGAAATTAAAATTTATGATTTAGATCAATTGATTGAAAATTCTGATGTTATAATTGATTGTGCACCTAAAGAAGCATTTAGACAGATTGCTAGCGAATGTATTAATAAAAGAAAAATTCTTATTACCGTAAGTGGTTCGGGCATACTAGATAATTTAGATTTAGAAGCTTTAGCGAAGAAGAACAAAACCCAAATTATTTTAGCCACTGGAGCCATTTTGGGTTTAGATGCATTAAGAGCAGCTTCTGAATCAAAGATCAATCAAGTAAAAATGATTACTCGCAAACCACCAAATGCACTATCTACTGCACCCTTCGTAATTGACAATAAAATAAATCTAGAAAATCTTTCAGAGCCAAAATTAATTTTTAAAGGTTCTGCTTCAGAAGGAGCCAGAGCATTTCCTGCAAATGTAAATGTTGCAGCTGCAGTTGGTCTTGCTGGCATAGGTGCTGACAAAACTAAATTAGAGATTTGGGCAGACCCGAATTTAGATAGAAACACTCATAAAGTGGAAGTGGATGCTGATAGTGCTATCTTTCAAATGTCTATTCAAAATGTACAAACTCCTGAAAACCCTGGAACTGGGAAAATTACTGGTTTAAGTGTTGTAGCCTGTCTCCGGGGATTAAAGTCACCTTTTAAAATAGGTACTTAATTTCAATTTAATGTATCTTGGTATACTTTCATTTTAATATAACAAGACATTAAAATAGGGCATTCAATGTCAGATAATTGTGCTTTTGATATCAAATTTCCAAAGATTTCTTCGTGCTCTGTAAATGATTTTTTTTCAACATCTCTTTGCATTGAGGCCTTTATTGGTGAGCCTGGAGTTGTAATGCTTTTTATAATATTTTTTGCCTCTTCATCTTCAATTACGTAACCACATGATTTTGCTATTGACCTACATTCATTGTATAAATCAGCTAAAATCTTTGGCCCAAAGTCATGTTTGACAATATCTCCCAAGCTACAACTAAATAAAGTGGTTGCACCAGCTACCGCTGATATAAAAACCCATTTTTTCCATAAATCTAAATTAATCTGTTCACTTAGCACAACATCAAACTTTGATTTTTTACAAATTTCATAAAAAGGTATTAAAATATTATTCTTACTATTATCTCTGGTTCCAAATGTTAAATTTTGCCTTAAATTTCCAAAATGTTCTATTGTTCCATCTTGGTGAACAGTAGAACTGATTATGGCAAGGCCTCCCATAACATTCTCTGCACCAAAAGTTTCATCTAACATTTTAAAATGCTCAATTCCATTTAGAAAAGGTATGATTATTCCTTTACCCTTAATGGCACTCAAATCTTGTAAGGCTTGTTCTAAGTCAAATGTTTTACATGATATTAAAACAACATCGTAAATAGGTTTGAGATCTTTAGCCAAAATCAAGTTTGGCTTTATGTGAATATTTCCAAGAGAACTAATTATTTTAAGTCCATTAGCTGATACTATTTTTTCTCGTTTAGGCCTTACTAAAAAAGTGACGTCTGCACCACTTTCATGAAGAAAACCTCCAAAAAAACCTCCTATTCCACCTATCCCAACAACAAGTATTTTCATAAATTCTCCTTTAACATTAAAAAAAGTTACGCTTCTGTAATTCTGAAATATCTTTTAATAAACTATCTGGCAGCGGCCCCATTTCAACCGCTTGAATTGAGTTTTCTAAATGCTCCACTGAAGCCATTCCCACTATTAATGATTGTATTTTATTTGAGGACAGCCCATACCTAAGAGCAAATTGAGCTCGATTTCCGTATTTCTCTCCAGCCAAATGAAATATTTTTTTAACCCTTCTTTCTTCTTCTTTTATATCAATAACATCAGTTACAGGAATTTCTCGACCATGCCTAACATCCGTAGCCAACATACCTGCGGCAAATAATCTTATACCTAAAATACCCATATTTTGTTTTTCACACTCTGGAATCAAACCTGAAAAATCGTGATCATTCCATAAACTTGTTTCTTTAAGTTCTGCTGTAGGATTAAGAAGGTTATAATAAATCTGAGCAGTATCAAAGTAACCTGTTTTCAAAACATTCTTAATTGGTTTAGTATCACCCAAAGCAGT
>CAKZQZ010000069.1 GCA_937142855.1 uncultured Alphaproteobacteria bacterium
GCTGGGGCAGAAATATATAAAGGGCATAGCCCAAGTGAAATATTATCAGTAATTATTTCTAATGTTGAAAAAATTGAATTATGAAAAGTATAAAAGATTTTGGTTTAGAAAAAAAATCTTATCCTATTAGAGAATATGACTCTAATGGTAATATTATCTATTACGAAAAATCTAATGGATATAAAAAATGGTTTGAATATGATATTAACGGTAATTTAATTCATTATAATGATTCTCATGGATATGAGAATTGGAAAAAATACGATCCTAATAATAAATTAATCCACTATAAAAATTATGATGGATATCAAGAGTGGTGGAAATACGATGTTAATGGTAATGCGATTTATTATCATAATTCTCACGGATATAAGTGGTGGAGGAAGTATGACGAGAACAACAATGAAATCCATTTTGAGGATTCTAATGGGGATGAATGGTGGAAAGAATATAATAGCAATGGCAATTTAATTTACTATAGGAGTCATCAATATGAAGAGTGGAAAGAATATGATGCTTATGGTAATTTAGTTCATTGTAAAAATTCTAATGGATATGAATGTTGGAGTAAATATGACACAAATAAAAATGAAATATACTATAAGGATTCTTATGGGGTTGAGATGTGGAAAGTTGCTGAAGGAATTTTAAAACTAGAAAACGGAATTTATAAATTAAATGGAGAGATTATTGATAAACAACCATAAAAAACATATAACAATAACATGATTCTCTGGTTAACCGAAATTATAGCAATTTGTCCAGTAACACATAAGTTAAAAAAATGGGCTGGCCCAAAGGTTCCCGGCATTAATCAAAACGATGCTGAGAATTTTTGTCAGCAAAACGGATTGGGCTACTGTAAAGTTATTGGAAAATCTATAGAATCAAAAAAAGATAACGAAAATGGATATTTTAAAGTTCAATATGAAAATTAACCCATATAAAAAAAGGCTTTTAAATCTTTTTAAACCTGTTTGTGTGTATAGAAACTTGAATTGCCCAAAGGGGCAAAATAAAAAATATTCCATAAAACAAAATAGTTTGGTTATTGGGCATACAAATGAATTGATTCTTTGGAACGTTGAATTCAAAGTTTCAAAATCTGGTAGAACAAGAGTTTTAAAAGAAAAACAAAAAAATGTCCATGCTTATGTGAAAGGCATGGTATCGCAAAACACACACGAAGAGGATTTAATCTTTGATAAAAAAATTATCTATAATCCTTATTTGTCAGAAACTTTTTTATGTGAAGATGAAATAATAAATAAAGCACCTTTTGTGAAATTTACTGATAAGGGTGTTTTTTTGGGGGAGAAAATGTAGGTGAAAAACTTGACAATTTGAGTGAATTTTCTTACTTTTGTATAGTAAACATATTTTAAATAAAAAACTTCAAAAAAATGAAAAATATCAAAATAATTCTTTTATTTCTTTTTCTAAGCTCATGCGATTATGGTGTTGTTGAAAAAGAAAAACTTTATGAGGCAGCAGAAGCTGCTTATTTTGAAGGACAAAAAGATGCCTTAAATGGAGAGATAAAAATCAAAAAAAATCAAGATTCATGTTGGATTTGGACAAAATCTCCTTGGGAAAATGGCAGGCGACCGATTTATGATCCATCTCATCAATGTGAGTCAACTACCCACTAAAAACAAGTGGGCTTCACCGTGAGGTGATCTAATTAGTTGATTAGCTTAAGCACCTAAAAGTAGGTGCTACGTTGTTTGAGAGAAATACATACACACCTTTGGATGCCTCCCTAGTCCACTGCTCTGTGATTTAGTATTAAAAGACCTTAAAGGGTCGGTGTGCTAAGTTTAAAAACCTCTTACAACATTAGCGAAGGGAATCAACGGCAATATTTGCCGAAAACATTATTTATTATGTTTTAAATTATTTTTAATGAAAGTATTTGTAATCAACATGCACGGTGAGCCTTTGATGCCTTGCTCACCTAGAAAGGCAAGAATCCTTTTAAAAGAAAAAAGGGCAAAAGTGGTTCAAAGAGAACCTTTTACCATCCAATTACTATATGGTAGTAGTGGCTATAAGCAGGATATTACCATTGGTATAGATACTGGACATGATGAAGTTGGTGTTTCAGTGACAACTGAAACTAAAGAATTATTTAGTTCTGTGTTTAAGATGAGAAATGACATCTCTAAAAAAATGACTACTCGCAGAATGTACAGAAGAAATAAAAGGTCAAGGTTAAGATATAGAAAACCAAGATTTGATAATCGAGCTGCATCTACTCGTAAAGGTAGATTAGCACCAAGTGTTGAGTGGAAAGTAGAAACGCATAAAAGAATTATTAGTTTTTATCAAAATAGACTACCTAAATGTAAAGTAATATTAGAGACTGGCATTTTTGATATGCAAAAAATGCAAAATCCAGAGATTAAAAATGAAATGTACCAAAAAGGTATACAGTATGGATATGCTAATACAAAAGCATATGTTCTCACAAGAGATCGACACACATGCCAAGCAGGTAAATCTGGATGTACTAAAAGGCTAGAAGTACATCACATTAAGTTTAAATCCCAAGGTGGCAGTGATAATCCAAAAAATTTGATTACACTTTGTAGTAAACATCATAAAGAATTACATGAAGGCAAGCTAATTTTAAACATCAAAAAACATAAAAGCTTACGATCAGCAACAACAATGAATATCATTAGAAAAAGGTTATTAGGATATTATCCAAATGCCATTGAAACATTTGGATATGTAACTAAACAAAATAGACAAAATCTTGGTTTAGAAAAAAGTCATAGCAATGATGCCTTTGTCATAGCTGGTGGTAATAATCAACAAAGAGCAGAAACAATGGATTATAAATTCAAACAAGCAAATAACAGGGCAATCGGTATTCATAGAAAAGGCTATGCGCCTACGGCTAGGAAGGTGAGATACCTAATACAAAGTGGAGATATTATTAAATATGAAGGTAGAACTTATACTTCAAAAGGGAATAAGAACAAAGGGAAATCAATATTATTGGAAATTGAGGGTAAGAAGAAAACAGTAAACTCTAAAAAAGTAGAATTAATTTATAATAGAAAAAATATTCAATGTATTTATGCGTAAAAATTGTTTACATCCTATTTACGATAAAGCGATAAATGATTTTTTACGCTCAATTTTATAAGATAACTGTATTCATCGAAGGGTTTGTTTTTGCATTGAAAACAATGGGCATAAATTATAAATATGAAAAAATGATTGCATCTGAGGATAACGATGTTGCATTTGGTATTTGTGAAAATTTTGATGCAATA
>CAKZQZ010000070.1 GCA_937142855.1 uncultured Alphaproteobacteria bacterium
TCAGATTTTGAAGTAAAGTTTCAACTTGAGTTTGTTCATAACAATGGAAGAAAAGAAGTAAAACACAACACCTTAATTGTTGAAGCAGAAGATGAAGAAAACGCTAAAGAAATTGTTTTGTATCAATATGAAAATAGTCAATTCTTAAAAATTAATGAAATTAAGAAAATTTGGAATTATAAATAGTCTTTTTGTAAAATTATAATTTTTAAATATTTTTTAATTATAAATCTTTAACACAACGAAAGCCGATATATACTGCAGACATTTTTCTTGGTTTTCTTGCTTTATGTTCTTTATGCATTTGATCTTTTCCGTACCACCATGAACCACCTTTTGTTGCTTTATAATCTTCATCTATAATAGAGGCCCATTCCCAAACATTTGCACCCATGTCATATAAACCATTTATCCCTCTTTTTGTGCTTTTAATTTTAGAATGCCCATTTCCTCGAGATAATAGTCTTGCATAATTTAATTGGTTTTTAAATTTGCAATCATTTAGGCAATTGGCACCATCAGGTAATGATCCAACTGGATAATTATAGGTTTTCTTATTGATATAACCATCTAGTGGTTTGAGACGAGTTTCTGTGTAAGCGGCTTGATTCCATTCTTCCTCTGTTGGAATTCTTTTATTGTTCCACTCGCAATATGTTACAGCCTCATCATAATTAATATGAACAGCAGGTTCATTTTTATTACCTCTTAAACCAAATGGATATTTCCAATTCCATCCTTTTTTTTTAACCCATCCATACTCATAGACATAACCCCATCCTCTAACTTCTGCCTCTGTTTTATAATTAGTATTTTTTGAAAAGATTGAAAACTCTTCTATTGAAACCTCTGATCTGTCTATCAAAAAATTTGTAACTCTTTGCATCTTTTCTTCATTAGCCAACGCATAATTACTAAACAAAAGAATTATTATATTTATAAAAATATAACTTATTTTATTAATTTTTTTTAAAAATAAAAAAATATTCATAACTTTTCTCTTTCTATTTGTTTAGATTTGTTCATTTAATTTTATGTTATTAATTTTTATTCAACTAATAACATAAATTTTACAAAGGTTTTAGTTATGAGCAATAAATTTAAAGAATGGCATATAAGTTTAATAGAAAAAGTTCAAAAAACTACGGGCATATCGAATTATCAAATAGTTTGGTTAAGTTTCATAGAAGGATTGATTATTGGCCTTATCATTGGTTATTTATTGTGATGTCTAGAAGAATATGAAGAGTTGTTTATAAAAAAACTAGAATATGTTTTTATAAAATTCACTATATTCTAAATGTTTAGGTGTTTTAATCCCAGTAATAGCCCAGAACTTTTGTATCATTTTTTCTATGTCTTTTTCGGTAAGGCTAATCTTAACCCATTTATTATTCTTAATTTTTTCTGTTTTTACTCCAGGAAGATCTACAGGTAACTTTGCTCTATTAAAAACGCTACATTCAAATAGTTTCTGATTACCTTGTTTAGTAAAACTCAATACATAATAATTATAATCTAACTGACATATACCATTTACAAATTTTAAATCATTAAATTTCATTTTTTAGATACACTCTTCAATCATAATAATTTATCATTTTTTTTTACAATACAATTTTTCAGGAATTTTCTTTAATTGAATTGTTCCTTCGCTTAGTAAAACTGGTTTTAATTCCATAGTATTTTTATCTAAATGCCATGCGAAATCGATGCCTAAATATTTATATTTATCTTCAAATAAAATAAAGGACAGATGTTTTTGGCCAACTACTTTACCCGCTGGAATAAATTTTTCGTTAATTTTTTTAAAAACATTCTTCCAAATTTTATTTCTATTTATTGTTAATATAAACTCTTCAACATCATTATTATTTTTACAAATAATTTGAACTTCAGTTTCTTCTGCTATGGAAGGTTGAGAAAAAATGATGATTGCATAAGTTACAAAAAATAAGAAATATTTCATTTTTTAACGTTACTAATGTTTAATAGTCAATGCAATATTCTAAATATAATTTGTATTTTTCTTGTATTTACTTATTAAGCATTTAAAATTTATTTTGATACGGATGGAGTATTTTTTATGTCTGATAAAGCTCAATACATTTCATTTAGATTGGGAACAAAAGTTTTAAAATTTAATAAAAAAATATTTAAATATTCATTAATTTTAATAGTCGCTATCTTTATTTTATTTCCTTACATGAATTTTACTATGCCAACTCATTTTTTAACTAACTTATAATAATTTCATGGATAATAATCTACCATGCCCTTATTGTTCGAGTAATCAAGGCTTCATTTACGTTCAGTCTCATTATCAATGTTTAACATGCAAAAGAGTTGTTGATGATTGTTGCAATGGAGAAGTCGTAAATGAAAAAACATCAAATATTAAAGCTACCGAAAGTTAATTATTGTATGAATTTTAAAAGTGAATTTGAAAACAACTATTTGCGTTTATTTCAAGCCCAAAATTCAGATTTTGAAAAGCTGTATTTAGTAGCAAAAGATCCTGGTGTTTGGGAGCAACATCCTGAGAGTGATAGATGGAAAAGAAGTAAATTTTCTCTTTTTTTTAAAAATGGTTTAGCAAACGAGTTTGGCCTTTTAATTGTTTTTGACAAACGGATTAATAAATTTATTGGCTCAACAAGATTTTATGGATATGACAAAAATAATAGCTCAATAAGAGTTGGCTTTACATTCATATCACAAGACTATTGGGGCACTTTAGTAAACTTCCATATCAAAAAAATGATGTTGGATTATGCTTTTAATTTTGTAAATAATGTATTTTTTGATATTGGGGTTAATAATATAAGATCTCGAAAAGCAGTAGAGAAAATGGGTGCGCGCTTGTTTGTTGACAATCCAACAGGTAATGTTGTCTATAATATTGTTAAAGAAAACTTTAATGAAGTTTAGTTAATTTATAAAATCTATTTTTTAATTTCCTTTAATTTATATAAAAATTTAAAATATTGAGGAGTTTTTAATGACTGATTTATCACAAAGGCTTTCGAAATGTTATGCTAGTGCTATTCATGATGTATTAAGAGAGAAGGGTTATGGTAACTGTGTCTTACCTCCCGAAATTCAAGCTCTTAAAAGAGGGCAAAAATTATTTGGAGAAATTTACACTCTTTCTGGTCATATAGACAAAACCCTTACAAGACATGAATCTCTCCTGTTATGGTCTCAAGTATTATCAAAAGTCCCAAATGGAAAAGTTATTGTTTGTCAACCTAACACTCATTCAATCGCATTAATGGGTGAATTGTCTGCTCGAGCTTTAATGGTCAAGGAAACAAAAGGATATTTAATGGATGGACATTGTAGAGATGTAGAAGAGATAATAGATGCTCAGTTTCCAGTTTTTTGTAGACTTTCTACACCAGCTGATATTGTTGAAAGGTGGAAGTATGACGCTTTAGGTGATCCAATAACAATAGGAAGTGTTACTATTTGTTCAGGTGATTATATAATTGCAGACATGGATGGCGCTGTGATTATTCCACAAGAAGTTGTAGAAGAAGTTGTTACTGAAACAGAAAAAGTAATGAATACAGAAAGCGAAATGAGAAAAGCTATATTAGGTGGGATGGACCCCGAACAAGCGTATCTTAAATTTCAGAAATTTTAAAAGTTTGTTTTGCCCCCAAACCTTAAATTATTTATTTGTTAATTAATGGTTATTAACAGAAAAAATATTTGGTCTTTGTCTTGGCCCTTAATTATTGCCAATTTCACGATACCCCTAGTTGGATTAACTGATACCATCATAATGGGTCATATGCCAAACAGCCTATATTTAGCTGCTATAGCAATTGGTGGTATAGTTTTTAATTTCATGTATGCGGGCCTGAATTTTTTAAGAATGGGAACAACTGGAATTGTTTCTCAATATTTTGGAGCTAATAATTTTGAAGAAATTTTTTTTAGTTTATTAAGGCCATTATTGATAGCTCTTATTATAGGCGTAACGCTATATTTTTCAAAAAATTTACTTTTTGAACTTTCAGTATATTTTTTAACTCCTGATCCGGCATTAGAAAAATTCTATAAAGAATATCTATTTGTAAGAATGATAGGCTTGCCAGCAGGGCTTTTGAACATTGTTTTTCTAGGTTGGTTTTTTGGCATGCAAAAAACTAGATCTGTTATGTTACAATTAATCACTATTAATTTAGTAAACGCAATCGCCTCGATATATCTTGCGGTTTTTCTTGATTACGGAATTTATGGAGTTGCTTTGGGAAGTGTTTTAGCTCAGTTTTCTGGTCTATTTTTGTCAATTATAATTTTTTTAAATTTTTTTAAACAATATAATTTTAATTTATTTAAGGTAACTAAAATGCTTGGCCTAAAAGCTTTTAGAAATTTATTTTCAATCAGTAAAAACTTATTTTTACGCACTATGTTGCTAGTTTTTGTTCAAGCGTATTTGATTAAAAAAGCAGGGTTGATAGGAGTTGATCAATTAGCGTCAATGGAAATATTATTAGTTATTTTTGGATTGTCTTCCTATACTCTAGATGCTTTTGCTCATTCAGCTGAGTCTACAGTTGGAGT
>CAKZQZ010000071.1 GCA_937142855.1 uncultured Alphaproteobacteria bacterium
TTGCCAGCAAAATTTCCCATTAATAAAAAAAGAGGAATTACTGATAGAGAGTAGTTTGAAAATAGATGCCATGCACTCGTTTTGACTTGAGACAAAATTGGTAGCCAGCCTGCTATTAAAATAGTCCCCGAACAGCCTACAATTAGCATTGAAAGACCAATAGGAATTCGTAACGCCATCATTAAAAACAAAATTGGGAAAGCTATTATGCCAAGTGTAAATTTATCCATTATAACTAATGTTCCAATATTTCATTTATTTTTAAGATAAACGTATAAAAACAACAAATTGTAAGCAGGAAAAATGAAAGAATTACTGGTAAAAAGGGAACCCAAATAGGAAAGGCTAGAAGCATGGTTTCTTCTTGGTAAACATACATATCTTTTGCTCCTAGAATCATTCGAGAGCTAAAGAAAAAAGCAACTAAACCAAAAACAAGAGAGCTGGCGGCATCTAAAATATTAATGTTACGGGAAGATAATTTAGTTGTAAAATAGTCAACCTTAATATTTCCATTTTTTAGATGACAAAGAGGAAGAAAAGAGCCAATTGCAATCGCACAAGCCATTTCAATTAATTCAAAATCACCAATAATAGGAGATGAGAAAACAACTCTTCCAAAAATTGAAAAAATGCTGATCAGAGCAGCTATTAGTAAAGCAATACCCCCCAAAAACGCAAAATATCTAGATGTTAGATTTAAAAGATGACCAAAGTTTTTGTATAAGCTAATTTCAGTTGATTTTTCTTTAAACATTTTAAAATTAAATTTAGCTCATTTTTTCATATTTTGAAATTAATGATTTAGCCGCATCATATAGTTTTTGTCCGTCAAGGCCTTTATCATTAGCATCTTTAATCCAGTCTAGAATAACATCGTCAGCAGCTTTTTTTACTTCTTCTAATGGTGCCCCTGATAGGATATGAAATTTTCCACCAGCCTTAACTGCTAAATCACGAGCTGGGCCTTCGAATTTATCCCATAAAATTCCAGCTTGTTTTGCAAGAGACATTCCAGAGTTTTTATTAATAATTTCCTTATGGCTTTTTGATAATGCGTTATATCTATTTTTGTTCATTATAAATAAGAAAGGAGCTGTATAGATTCCTCTGTTACCCGCAACTTCAGTATGAGATTTTGTAAGTTCTTGAAGTTTAAAAGATGGCATTATTTCCCAAGGTACAACCATTCCATCAATGACACCTTTAGATAAAGATGGGGCAACTTTTGGAATTGGCATCCCAACTGGCGTGGCTCGTAATTTTTTTAATAGGTTTGTTGCTGATCTAGTAGGGCCTCTTAATTTAAGTCCTTGAAAATCCTTTAACGACTTAATTAGAGTATTTTTTGTATGAATAGTACCAGGTGAGTGTACGTGTACTGCAAGGATTTTGTAATCTTTGAGATCTTCTGCACCTATGGTTTCTACAAATTCTTGAACTGCTTGGGCGGTAACTTTAGCGCTGGTTGGCATAAACGGTAATTCAAAAACTGAGAGTCTTGGAAATCTTCCGGGAGTATAGCCCGCTACTGTCCATATAACGTCCACAACTCCTTCACGAACCTGGTCAATAAGTTGTGGTGGTTTTCCTCCAAGTTGCATAGAAGGATAAAATTCAGTAATTATCTCGTTATTACTTTCTTTTTTGACTTTGTTAAACCAAGGTTTAACAAAATTAGCTATTGTATTGGAAGGCATTGGAAGCATTGTATGAAATTTCAAGGTTATTTTATCTGCTAGCGATGGAAAAGAGAGTGCAGTTGAAAATAAATAAACGATTATAAAAAATACGAATTTTTTCAATGATATTTCCTCATATTAAAAAGAATTTGTAATAAGAATAAATTTAAATTTTATAGAAATTAATTAGCATTTAATTTGTACCTAGTCTACTTAGTAGACATGGTTCAATAAATAATTTATTTAAGTTCATAAGCTCTTGTTTTTTATTGGATAGATCTATTTTTTTAAATTATGTAAAGGAAAAAAAGAATGAAATTATTAAGTTTTATCAGATTGGGTAAACCATCCTTTGGAGCAGTTGTTAAAGATGGTGTAATTGATTTAACTAGCAAACTTGATCCAGACGTAAATACATTGAAAGACTTAATTTCTCTTAACTTAGAAAATGAAGCTGAGGAATATATTGCCGGTAAGACAAAAGACCTCTCATTTTCAGATATAACCTTTATGCCAGTTATTCCTAATCCAGAAAAAATAATGTGTGTTGGTTTAAATTATTTAGAACATAAAAAAGAAACTGGTAGGCCAGACGTCGATAATCCTACTATTTTTACAAGATTTGCAGATTCTCAAGTTGCCCACCTTCAACCATTAATAAAACCAGATAACTCTGATCGTTTTGACTATGAAGCTGAAATGGCAATCATTATAGGAAAGGGTGGAAGATTTATTTCTGAAGAGGATGCGCTTAACCATATTGCAGGTTATTCATGCTATAATGATGGTAGTGTAAGAAATTACCAAAGACATACTTCACAATATACCCCAGGTAAAACATTTCCAGGCACGGGTGGTTTTGGTCCTTACATGGTCACTCCTAGCGAAGTTGGAGACTACAGGGAATTACCTATTGAACTAAGGTTAAATGGAAACGTCATGCAAAAAGCTAAGTTGTCTGACTTAATTTTTCCAATACCAAGGCTTATAAGTTATGTTTCTGAGTTTACAGCTTTGTCTGCAGGAGATGTAATCGTTACTGGAACGCCTGGTGGTGTAGGCGATAAAAGAAACCCACCAGTTTATATGGTCCCTGGGGATGTTGTAGAGGTTGATATAGGATTGTTAGGTGTTTTAAAAAATCCAGTTGTTGCTGCACCAAAGTTATAAGTCCACAAATTAAAATAAATTTATGATGAACAAATCTTTAATTACAAATTTAGTATCAATCTTTATTATTTTAATCGGCTTTTTATACCGTGATGATCTTTCTTTCATTCTTCTAGTTGGGGTTTTTGCTTTATCAGGAAGCATTACTAATTGGTTAGCTATCCATATGTTGTTTGATAAGGTCCCTTTTTTATATGGATCTGGCGTTATTCTAGATAGATTTGACGATATAAAATTAGGCATTAAAAATTTAATTCTAAAAGAATTATTTTCAGCTGACCAAATTGAAAAATTTATACTTGATAACAAACAAAAGGCTTCCGGTGGTATTATAGATAAAATAGATTTTGATAGAGTATTTATTGGTCTTGTTGAATCAATAGAAGGTTCTCAGTTAGGTGGAATGCTTGCTATGATTGGAGGAAGAAAGGCTTTAGAGCCCCTAAAAGATCCATTTGTTAAAAAGCTCAAAGTAATTATTGAAGATTTTATCAAAGACAATTCTGGAAATAATAATTCTACTGACGAATTACTACTTAAAATTGAAAATATTTTAGACGCAAGGCTAGCAGATTTATCACCCAACGATATAAAAATCATTATTCAAAAAATGATAAGAGAACATTTAGGTTGGCTAGTAGTTTGGGGTGGTTTTTTTGGAGGTCTTTTAGGATTGATTTTCAGTCCAGTTGGCTTGAATTTAATCTAAAAAGAAGAGTGTCTAAACACTCTTCTTTCAAAATTTTTAGGATATTAACCAACCACCATCAATATCTACGGTTGTGCCGGTTATAAATTCATTTTCTATAGCAAAAATAATACCTTTTGCAACTTCATCAGGAGTGCCTGCTCTAGGGATTAAGTTATTATTTGTAACGTTCTTATAATAATCTTTTCTTTCACTTCCCTGAAGGGGGCTCATAGGAGTGTCAATAATACCAGGAGAAACAATATTTATTCTTTTAGGGGCTATTTCAGGCGCTATACCACGTGCAAAGGCTTCAACAGCTCCGCCTACTGAAGAAATTGCAATTTGTCCCGGCCTACATTTTCTGGCAGGAGAACCACTTACTAGTACAATATTTCCATCATTTTTTAAACTTTTAGTTCCATATCTAACAACGTTTGTGTAACCCCATAATTTATCAAAAGAGGCTTTATATCCATCTAAATCCATATCTAGAAAAGGACCAACTGCTCTAGAGCCACCAGTTGCTGAGTTTACTAAAATATCGTACTCTCCTTCTTCTTCAAAAAACTGTTCAATAGCCTCTCTATCAAGTACATTAATTTTTTTTGTAGTAACGTTTTTAGGAACTTCTTTTAACTTTTCTGGATTTCGACTAACTGCAATAACATGCGCACCTTTATCAGATAGCATTTGAGTTGCAGATAAACCAATTCCAGATGTTCCTCCAAATACGATAGCTTTTTTGCCATTTATATCCATATTCATTTTATCCTTTTACGATTAAATATAATTAATTAATTACTTATAACATTTTGCATATATAATTGTTAAGAAAGTTTAAAATATTTTGAAGGTGATAACGTGACTGTTGAACTATTTAGAGATGATTCTTACACAAAAGAGCTTGATGTAATAGTATCTGAGGTGATCCCTGAGGGTTTAATTTTTGATAAAACTATTTTTTATCCTGAGGGAGGTGGTCAGCCTGGAGATGAGGGATTTGTAAAAAATGACGAGAATAAAACGAGGGTTTTGGGTACTAAATATATTAATCAAAAATTAGTTCATTTAGTTGAAGAAACACAAGATTTCAAAAAAAATGACAAAGTAAAATTAGAATTAGACTGGTCTAGACGGTACAGTCATATGCAAGTTCACACTTGTCTTCATTTGCTCTGTTCTATAATTCCATATCCTGTAACAGGAGGTTCAATAGGAGATGGAAGGGGACGCTTAGACTTTGATTTAGAAACGAAGCCTAATAAAGAAGATGTTTTGAATAGTTTAAATAAACTAATCAGTGACGATCATACTATTTCTATATCAAGTATTACAGACGATGAATTGGACCAAAATCCTGATTTAGTTAGGACTATGTCGGTTAAACCTCCTCGTGGTTCAGGCACAATAAGAATGATAAAAATTGGTGAAGATATAGATTTTCAACCCTGTGGTGGAACTCACGTAAAAAAAACTTCGGAAATTAAATTGGTCAAATCAGTTAAGATAGAAAATAAAGGCAAAATGAACAAAAGAATAATAGTTAATTTTTAGAAATAATTATTTTTCGCAGACTATTTCAAATGGTAGTGTTCGATTTTCCTTTATTGATCGCATTGAGTTAATTGATCTTTCATGCATGGAAGAGCCTCCAATTACATGTATTCCTAAAGTAGGTTTTTCAGATTTTGGTTGTTTTTGAATGAGTTTTTCATAGCCCTCAATATACTTATCACCTGTTTCAATAAGCTTAATATTTATAAAACCTATTTCCTTCAAAATAGCGTTTGTGTTTTCTAGAGGTAATAAAAAACTCATCTCTTGGTTGTCAGCCCACGGTAATGGAAAAATTGGATCGCCTTCTGGTCCTAAGCCATGTTCAGTAAAAGCAAAGAAGCTTCCTTTTTTTAATACTCTATAGATTTCAGAGAAAAATTTCATTCTATCTGATATGTTCATCGTCACATGTTGTGAGTACGCTCCATCAAAAACTTCATCTTCAAATTCTAATTTTTCTCCATTACCAACGTAAAGGTCTACCATGGTTGACATTGATGTAAGTCTATTAAAGTTATTACCTATTTCAATAAAGCTTGGTGTTATATCTACTCCTGTTATGTGGCATTTGAATTCTTTGGCATAATATCTGGCTGGACCACCTAACCCGCACCCAACGTCCAGAATTTTTTGATTTTTTGTAATTGGCATTCTTTTACCAAGATCTTTGGTAGCTCCAATTCCACGCGCATGATATTGGTCAATTGGGAATAAATCTTCTATTTCTAGTTTTTTATTATTTAAACCAGAATCTAACATTGCCTGATTAATTCTTGAATGAAGATCACCTCTGGTCCAAAAATTTTCAATTTCAGTTATGCTGACCATTATATAATCTATTTTATTCTAGCTATTAAGAATAAAATCAGCACAACGTTCACCAATCATCATGCAAACAGCGTTTGTATTTCCTGAAACTAATGTTGGCATTATAGAAGCATCTGCAATACGAAGCCCTTTGATTCCATGAACTTTTAGGCTTTTATCAACCACAGCTTCTTGGTCAAATCCCATTTTACAAGTTCCTGATGGGTGATAAACAGTTTCTGCTTTTTCTTTGATAAAATTTAAAATATCTTCATCGGTATCTAAATTTTTACCAGGCTGAACTTCTTCTCCACAGAATTCTTGCATTGTTTCAGAATTCATAAGTTTTCTTATCAATTTTACACCTGAAACAAGTGTTTCTCTATCTAGAGAGTTAGATAAAAAATTAAATTTAATAGCAGGAGGTTCCTCTGGATTCGTAGATTTTATGTGAATGCTACCCCTACTTTCTGGTAAGTTTTGATTAACTGTACATGTTATACCAGGCTCTACTCCTAATTTTCTTTTACCATTTTCTAAAACTACCTTGTAAGGTATGAAATGAACTTGAATGTCTGGAGCGGCTAATTCTTTTTTTGTTTTAAAAAAACCAACAACGGGAGCTGATGGTAGTGTTAAAAAACCGTCTCTTTTAAATACATAATTAGCAATCTGTTTAAGAAGGTTAAGGCCTCTTGCTTTATCATTATAAGCAATTCCAGGTTTAGTAATTTTATATACAATTCTTGGAGCAATGTGATCTCTTAAATTTTCACCAACTCCTTTCAACTCATGAATAACTGATATACCCTTCTCTTCTAATATATCACGATTACCTATCCCAGATAACTCTAAGATTTGAGGAGAATTTATTGCGCCACCACAAAGAATTATTTCTTTGGTAGTCAAATATCTGATCGATTTATTTTTTTGTTTAACTTCTAAGCCAACACATTTTTTTTCTTCAAAAAGTAATCTTGTAACTAGGCTATTTGTTACGATGGTGAGGTTTTTTCTGGATTTTATAGGTCTCAAATAAGCAACCTCAGCACTCATTCGCTCTCCCCTAAAAATAGTGGTTTGTGTATATCCAATACCCTCTTGTTCTTCTCCGTTATAATCTTTATTTAAAGGAATATTATTTTCCTCAGCTGCTTTAAACAATCCATCATAAATAGGGTTTCTATCACTTACTTCAGACACTTTAAGTGGTCCATCACTACCTCTTATATCAGTAACTTCGCCTTGGTAGTTCTCCATTTTTTTAAAAAAAGGTAATACGTTATCATATGACCATCCAGTATTCCCCATTTGGGCCCATGTATCATAGTCTAGTTTATTCCCTCTTACATAGACAAGACCATTAATTGAGCTTGAGCCACCAAGTAACTTTCCCCTAGGTATTGGTATTTCTCTATTTGCAGTTGATTCTTCAGGTTCAGATCTATAACGCCAATTTGCAAGTGGATTATCTATTAACAAAGCAAAACTCGCAGGAAGTCTGGAAACGGGATGAGAAGCTCTCCCAGCTTCAATTAATAAAACTTTATTTTTTGGGTTTTCAGACAATCTATTAGCAACAGCACATCCTGCAGAGCCAGCTCCCACAACAATATAATCGAAATTATTATCCATCTTAAATCCTTCCTGGGGGCTATAATAACTATTTGTATAGTCATATCAATCTCTAAATCCGTTTAATTATTGATTAAAAATATAAACAATGTTACCCGTCTAAAATTAATAAGAGGAAACTTTATCTTGACAGAATGGCTCTTGGAGATCTTACAGATTATAATTGCAGATATAGTTTTATCTGGTGACAACGCTCTTATTATTGGAATGGCTGCATCTGCGGTTCCAGAACAGCATCGAAAAAAAGTTATTTTTATAGGCTTAATGGCTGCTGCAGTTCTAAGGATTTTGTTTGCTCTTGTGGCGTCTTATCTAATTAGTATACCAGGATTACTACTTATTGGAGGTTTGTTGCTTTTTTGGGTATGTTGGAAATTTTATCAAGATATAAAAGAATTTTCTTCAAATGATGAAGATAAAAAAAAATTACAAAAAGACGTCTCTGGAAAAGGTTTAAAAGGAGCTTTAATTACAATAATTGTTGCTGACGTCTCGATGTCTCTTGATAATGTAATTGCCATTACAGCTATTGCAAGGGACAACACAACCTTACTTATTTTAGGTATTGGTTTTGCTATTTTATTAATGGCTTTTTTCGCAACGGCAATTGTTAAATTATTAACAAAGTTTAAATGGTTATCTTACTTAGGTCTAATTTTCTTAGTTTACCTCTCTTCTAAGATGACATTTGATGGTTGGCTCCAGCTTTTACCATTTCTTAATTAAAAACTTTATTTAACCAGACAACATTTTAGGAAACCAAAGTGCTATGTCTGGTATAAATAAAACTAACATCATCCCAATAATTTGCAGGCCAATAAATGGTAGGACTGCCATAAAAATTTCCTGTAATTCAATTTCTGGTGGAGCAACAGATTTTAACCAAAAACATGCAGGACCGAAAGGTGGAGATAAGAAATAGATTTGTATATTCATAACAAATAATACACCAAACCATACTGCTGCCCAAGCTGGATCCAATCCAAGCTCTGGAGCCATGCCGACAACGACTGGCGCAAATACTGGAACTGTTATAAAAGCAATTGCTATCCATTCCATAAATGTACCTAAAATAACTAATATAAGCATCATTAAAGCAACAACGGCTAATGGTGAAAGACCAAGTCCGGTGAATAAAGATCTCATAAAATCTGCACCACCAATTAGGTTATATATACCAACAAAAGCTACAGCACCTAATATTAGCCAGACTATTGTTCCAACAGTCGACATTGTTCCTGCAAGAGCTTTTTGCAAAAGGTTCCAGCTAAAAGAGTTTCTAACAAATGCAACTACTATTGCACCTATTACTCCAACTGCAGCTGCTTCAGTAACCGAAGCTATTCCAGCATAGATAGATCCCATAACACAAAAAATTAAAAATACACACATCATTACAGCGGATTTTTTCTCTTTATTTAATTTCATTTCTTTTCCACGAGCCTTAGCTACTTCTTCAGCGTTAGGGGCAAGAGATGGATTTATATAACATCTGATAAGAGTAAAAATAGCATAAAAAGTAGCGAGCATTAGACCTGGGACAGCACCAGCCATAAATAGATCACCAATTGCTACATTTGCTGATAAACCATATACGATCATAATAATACTTGGAGGAATAAGAGTAGCCAATGCACCTGACGCACACACAACGCCAATAGCCAATTTTCTATTATATCCGAGACGCATCATTTGAGGAAGTGCTACTAATCCAAGCATAACAATCTCTCCACCCATAACACCTGACATTGCAGCAAGAATAACAGCAACAACAATTGTTTGAATTGCAACACCACCACGAAGTTTACCTGCAAAAATTTGCATTGCGTCAAATAAGTCTTCTGCCACTCCAGCTTTTTCTAATATCGAAGCCATTAAAACGAACAATGGCACGGCTATAAGAGGATAAGCCTCTAAAAGCCCAAACGCATTTGTTGAAACTAGATATAATCCATTAAACCCAAAATAGAACAGTGCACTTAATATAGATACAAATAATGTTACAATCCCAAGAGGCATCCCAGTCGTCATCAATAAAATCATTAGCCCAACTATTAATATACTTGCCCATTTAATGCCTATATCTCTAATATCGATATATTTAGTTGGCTCTAAATAAGCTGCTATAGAGCTAAGATGCTCGTTGATTGCCGTAACGCCCTTTAACTCAAAGGCATGTTCAAAAAACACTAAGATTAGTCTGAAAATAATAAAAGCGGCGATGCCAGAAATTATATTTTTTGCAACTTTAGAGTCAAAATGTCTGTAAAGGTTTACCAAAAGTTGAGTTAAATATACCATAGATCCTAGAACTAACATTGTTTTTAGTATTAGAGGTTGGGGTGAATTCCAAGCAGTGCCTGCTCTTTCAACCATCATTACAGATTCTATTGCCCTTACAAGAGTATCATCAACAAACATCCACAAGGCTATTACACCTATTACATAAGCAAAAAGGTCCAAATACCATTGCTTAGCCTTACTCACCATAATATAGATTACTGTTATTCCTATATGTCGCTTATGGAGAGTGATATAACCTGCAGACAACATCCATGCAGATGCGCACAAAACCATTACAGCTTCAAAAGCCCATTGTGTTGGTGCATCAAAGACATATCGTGATATTACTTCATAACATGTTATTAATGCGCAAAGAAGGTATAGCTGGGAGACAGCTAGTCCTAAAAATTTACTGATGTGATCTACAAAATTGAGTTTGTCTGTGGTAGGAGGAAATTGATCATTGTTTACTACTTTGCTAACTTCCATTATTTCCCCCATATTTTACTTGTTAATATAAAGTTTAGTATTTAAAAAAAAATGGTAAAGAAAAATTTATATTTTCTTATATAAAATTTAAATTTTTAGAAAAAAAGTTGATATCTGATAAATTATTCTTCATGCTATTAATAATGGGAGGAACTTATGGAAAATCAAGGAAGAAACGATCACGTTCAATATTATGGGCCATGGGGTTGGATTGGTGGTCTAGCCCTAGGCGCAGTTATTATTTTTACAATGTTTTCAATAGCTGATGGTTTTATGTAAGTTTATTAATTAATTATAAAGGAGTTTTAAATGAAAACTAAATTAACAAGTATTTTAGGCATTACGGTTGCAGCATCTATAATGGTGTCTGATGTAAATGCTAAAAACATAAAAGTGCAAGCAAGTTCTAAATCAGGGGACTGGGCTCATTTATTTATGACTGAAAATTATGCACCTCGTCTTAAAGCAATGACAGGTGGTGCGCTATCTATAACTGTATTACCTACTAAAGCTGTTGTTCCTCACAGAGAGACAATTGACGCTGTTGCTAATGGTATTTTAGATGGTGACTTAAATGCTATCTCTTATTTTGCAGGAAGAGATCCTGCATTTGCAATGATTGGTGATTTGATCGCTGGTTGGGATACGCCTGAGCAACTTCAAACATATTGTATGCATGGCGGTGGTAAAGAGATACTTCAGAAAATGTACGATACTTTGAAAGTAACCTCAGGTAAAATTCACGTTATTGGATGTAGTCCATATTCAAGAGAAGCATTAGTTTCAAAAAATAAGATTACGACTGTTGCAGGTCTTAAAGGCATTAAAATCAGATCACCTGAAGGTCTAGCTGCAGAAGTTTTTAGACTTGTTGGCGCTTCCCCTTCTTCAATTCCTTTCTCAGAAGTTTATACTTCTTTAGAAAAAGGTATTGTTGATGCAGCAGATGCATCTGCTTATGTAAATAATAACGCTTCTGGAATGCATAAAATTGCAAAATTTCCAATTTATCCTGGTATTCACTCAATGGCTAATCTTCAATTCATAATGAATAAGAAGCTATTCAATAAGTTATCAAAAGATAATCAAGTTGCTTTAGAAACTTGGTATATTGCCGCTTATACTGAAATGAGAAGAGCTGCTGACATTGAGGATAAAGAATTAGTTGCTAAGCATAAAGCTGGTGGTGATATTACTGTAGTTGATTGGGCACAAGAAGAAAGAGATAAGTTTCGTAAGATCTCAGTTGGTGCTTGGGAAAACTATGCTAAGAAGAGTCCTTTAGCTAGAGAAGCCCTTAATTCACAGTTAGCTTTCATGAAGAAAATGGGAATGCTTTAAATAATTAATAATTAAGATTAAAAAGCTTGCTGTAAAGATTTCAGCAAGCTTTTTATATTCTACCAAGCATATATTCAGAAATTTTTAGTAACTTTGAATCGTCTTTCCAAGAAGTTATTACTTGGATACCGATTGGCAAATTATCATTTCCTTTTAAAATTGGAAGACTAATTGCGGGGACCCCCATCATTGTCCAATATCCATTAAATATTGCATTACCAGTATTCATTAGATCTCTTGGTGCTTGACCGGGAGCTGCTGGCGTAATGATTGCATCAAATTTTTCGAAAACTTTTTTAAGACTTTGTTCCATTAATTTTGCGTTTTCAATTGCTTCGATATAATCCTTAGCTGAAACTGGCAAACCTGCTTCGACCCTAGAAATTGTAAAAGGGTGAAGTTTATCTTTTTCATTTTCATAATATTTAGACAATGATCTAGCAATGGAGCCATTCATTATAATCTCATGACTCTTTGCTGCACTTTCAAAAATAGAATTCAGTTCAAGATCTACGATATTCATAGAAGAGTTCTTTACAAAATTTGTTATACCTTCTCTCATGTCTTGTTCACCGTAGTTCCAAACTGGTCCTTTAATAAATGCAAATTTAGGAGAAGGATCTATTTTACTATCGTTCTTATATTCAAAATTTTTGATCATATCTAAATCATTCTGATCATATGATAAAAGAACAGAGGCTACTAAATCAATATCATCAATTGTGTTAGCATATATTCCAGGATGATCTAATCTTTGTGATATTGGAGACATACCATATCTAGAAATTGTACCAAATGTTGGCTTGTAACCAAGAATACCATTAAACGACGCCGGCCTTAGAACGGAACCTCCTGTTTGAGAGCCAATAGATAAAGGTATCATATTGTCACACACCGCGGCAGCTGACCCAGAAGATGAACCGCCAGGAGTGCATTCAAGGTCATTTGGGTTTTTAGTTTTCCCAGGTCCTGAAAGAGCAAACTCAGTCGTTACACATTTACCCATTATAACTGCACCAGCTTCTCTTAATAATTTTACAAGGTGAGCGTCTTCTGTGGGTTTCCTATTTTTGCATGCTTTGGAGCCATTCTCAGTAGGCATGTCTTTAGTATCAATGATATCTTTAATACCAATTGGAAGGCCATTTAATTTGCCTGCATTTTTATTCTTCCAGCGTTTATCTGCCTCTTTGGCTTGTGCAATAGCAAGTGCAGGTTCTATGAAAGCCCAAGCTCCAACAAGCGGTTCTCTTTTTTCTATATGTTCTAAAAAAGCACTTACATATTGTTCTGAAGAAAGCTCTCCTCTCTTCATCATTTCAAGTGCTTTAGTGGCATTTAATTTAATCAAATTCATTTTTAGACTCATGATTTATTTTGTAATAACTGCTTCTGCTTCAATTTCAACCTTCATTCTTGGGTCCACTAGGGCTGAAATCTCTAATAAAGTTGACGCTGGTTTATGATCTCCAAAATATTCTATTCTTTTGGGATTAATAATAGTTCTGTCGTCTATATTAGTCAGAAACACTCTGACTTTTACTACATCTTTAGAGGAGCCTCCTGCAGCTTCTAAGCAGGTATTTAAATCTCTCATCGCTATATCAAATTGATCCTTAGTATTTTCTGGAATGCTGCCATCAAAGTTCATACCTACTAAGCCTGAAACCCAAATAATACCATTAGCCTCTACGGCATGACAATAATGACTTACAGGTTGAAGTATATCAGGTATAAGTATTCTTTTAATCATTTTGTACCTCACAAATTTTATAGAGTAATAATTTTTTATTATTCTACTAAATTTTACTATTAAATATAGTTTTAAAAAATTGTCTTATATACTTTGCAAGAGAGGTTAAAAAGAATATCATGTTAAGGATTTACTAATAAGAGGATTCTATGCCAACTATAGTCTATCTGGATACTCTTCCGGCACAAAATGGATTAGATATTTTATACTCTCAATCCAAAGTAGAAATTTTAAAAATCAGTAGTTCTGATAGTGAAGAAAAGTGCTTTTCTATTCTTCAAAAAGCTGATGCATATCAAGTTGGGGCAGCTCGAGATGAGGTTCCTAAGTATTTGCAGGTAGATAAAGAGTTTTTAAAAAAAGTGCCTAATTTAATCGTTGTTTCTTCTTCTGGTGCTGGTTATGACACTGTTGATGTTGAGGCATGTACAGAAGCAGGTGTTTTAGTTGTAAATCAAACTGGTGGAAATGCTGAAGGTGTTGCAGAGCATGCTGTGGCGATGATTTTAAGCTTATTTAAAAGAATTGGTGAAGCAGACCATGCTCTTAGAAGAGGATGGAATGATGCTAGAGTAAATTTTATAGGTAAAGACCTCCTTAATAAAACAGTTGGTATTATAGGTCTTGGTAACACTGGAGGTAGAGTAGCTGAAATTTGTAAGGTTGCTTTTAATTGTAATATTTTAGCTTATGATCCCTACATAAGTGATGAAACTTTTGAAAAGAAAAACAGTACTAAATCTGAAATTGATAATTTGCTAGCACAAAGCGACGTTGTTTCTGTTCACATACCATTAAATAAAGAAACTAATAATATGATCAATAAAAGTTGGTTTCAAAAAATGAAGAAAGGTAGTTATTTTGTAACAACATCTAGGGGCTCCATTCATAACGAAGATGATTTATACGAAATAATGAAAGAAGGTCATATAGCAGGAGCAGGTTTAGATGTATGGGAGTTTGAACCACCACCTTCCTCTCATAAGCTTCTTAAATTAGATAATGTAATAGCCAGTCCTCATACTGCTGGCATCACAAGAGATAGTCGTGATAAGATGTCAGAATATGTTGCTACTCAGCTTTTAGACCTTTTTGATGGTAAGGATCCTGCAAGGCCAGTTAATGTTGAAGTCTTAGATATTTACAGGGAAAAATTTAAACAAATTATATAGATATAGAGGAAAAAATGAAAAATATTTTAATCACAGGTGCAAGTCAAGGTATAGGTAAAGCAACAGCTATAGAAGCTGCCAAGGCAAAAATGTTTGTTGGTATAAATTATAACCAAAATGCAAAAGCAGCAGATGAGTGCTTGGCTGAAGTAAAATCAGCTGGTGGTGATGGTATAATTCTGCAATGTGATGTTGCTGATAGTAAGGCTGTCACAAGTATGTTTGAACAATTTAAGGAAAAGGCAGGCTCTATTGATGCTGTTTTTAATAATGCTGGTATAACTGGTCCAATTTCACCTATACAAGATTTAGATCCTGCGGAACTTAAAAAACTTATTGATACAAACGTTTCTGGAGCTTTCTTCGTTGCTCAAGAGTCTGCAAGAGCAATGATAAGTCAAAAATATGGAAATATTGTTAACATGTCCTCTATTGCTGCTGATATTGGAGGCGGTGGAGAGTTTGTTCATTATGCAATGTCAAAAGGTGCAATCCATTCCTTAACATATGGAATGGCTAAAGAATTAGGTAAACATGGAATAAGGGTGAATGCAGTTGCACCTGGGTTAATTGATACTGAAATACATGCTAAAGCAGGAGATGCATCTCGTGTTGATAGATTAATGCCTTCTGTGCCATTAGGAAGAATAGGTGGTGCTGACGAGGTTGCTAAAACTGTAATGTGGTTGCTAAGCGAAGATTCTAGTTATATTTCTGGTTCTATTGTACCAGTAACTGGTGGAAGATAAGTTAAATAGAAATGTTACTATTTGTGTTTAACTCCTCTTTCTTTTTTTGTGCTTGACGAATACCAATGTAAGTTGAAGCACCTAATATTAAAGCTGCCCCAAACCATAGTCCAGCGTGTGGTAATTCATTGAAGAAAATAAAGCCCATTGAAACTGACCAAATGAGTCTTAAATAGTCTAGTGGAAGTAGAGCTGAAATTTCGGCTCTCTTTAAGGCTTCATTTAAAAACCAATGAACTAATGTCCCTGCTATAGCAATCATAAGAAACATAAATAATTGACTTAAATTAGGCCATTGCCATACCGGAACAGCCAAAATAAATGTAGCTGGAATTAAGCCTGCTGCTTGCCAGAAAGTAATACTAGATATTGAGTCAGTCTTAGTTAAAGTTTTTGCCATTAGCATTGAAGATGACCACATTAGTGATGCGCATAGAATTAATAAGGGACCAAAACCAAGTTCAACATCTGGTCTTAATACAATTACTGCTCCAGTAAAACCAACAATCATAGCCAACCATCTTCTTATTCCAACAATTTCTTTTAAAAATAAAATAGCTAAAATTGTTGCAAAAATAGGAACTGTGAACATTAGGGCTGTTGCTTTTGCCAATTCGGTTATACTGAGGCCATAAAACATACAAAGCATTGCTACACTTCCAACGATTGCTCTAAAAGTCTGTAATTTTATATTATTAGATTTTAGAGAACTTATTCCATTTCTAGCTACAAGAGGTAAGAAAATAATAAGCACAAAAATAGTTCGAAAAAAAGCAACTTCAAATGGATGATGATCCTCAGTTGCAAATCGAATAAGGCAATGCATCGTGGTTGCAAAAAAACCAGAAAAAATCATAAAAAAAACAGCTAAAACTGGAGGTGTAAAAAAAACTTTAGAATTATTTTCTTTATTCATAAATGATTACTTTATGTTTAAAATGTAATAGTTTTAAGAATGTTTAAGTTTATTAAACAGGTTAATGTAGGTAATTAAATACTTAACATATTAATTGATTGGAAGCAAAATGTTAAAAGTTAAAGCTTTATTGTTTGATGTCTTTGGTACTGTTGTGGA
Source organism: uncultured Alphaproteobacteria bacterium (assembly GCA_937142855.1). Lineage (GTDB taxonomy): Bacteria > Pseudomonadota > Alphaproteobacteria > Puniceispirillales > Marisalimonadaceae > Marisalimonas. The sequence continues at coordinate 16,405 of CAKZQZ010000071.1, forward strand.
CTGGAGATCAGGTATTGCAAACGAAGTTAAAAAAATTGCTAACAAAAATAAGATTGTAATTAACGCTAACGATTTTGCCGATGCGTGGAGAGCAGAATACCAACCCGCAATGGAAGAAATTAGGAAAGGTAATAGGTCATTTACAATTTTAGATATATTGCATATGGAAAATTTAAAAAAAATCTCGTCGAGATTTGGTTTAGATAAACTCTCAAGTGACGATTTTGACCTTCTTGTTAAAGCTTGGCATAGGCTACCTGGATGGCCTGATAGCTCTGAAGGTCTTAATAAGCTGAAAACTAAATTTATTATCGCAACACAGTCGAATGGCAATATAGCGCTTATGGTAAATATGGCTAAGTATTCTAATCTTAATTGGGACGTTATATTGGGTGCGGAAGTTGTGGGCCATTACAAGCCTGAACCAGAGGCATACCTTAAAGCATGTAGAGCCCTTCATTTAAACCCAGAAGAATGTATGATGGTTGCTGCCCATGATGATGATTTAAAAGCAGCTAGCCTTCAAGGAATGAAAACAGGATACGTTCATAGACCTTATGAGTATGGTAAAGATAAGTTATTTGATATTAGTGAAGTAAATGATTATAAAGGTGATAGAAGTTGGGATTTTATTTCTAAAGATCTTAATGATTTAGCATATCAATTAGGCTGTTAATTAAAGTTACTACACAAATATAGAAAGCTCATTATTTAATATGTCCTCAATTAAACCAATAATAGGAATTTCTACTAATGAAATAACTAACTTTGGCGGAAGACAAGTTTCACATTCAACTGGATTAAGGTACGTAAACGCCGTTGCAAAATTTACAAATGGCATACCAATTTTAATTCCATCTTATATAAATAATGATGATTTAGACCAACTTTTAAAAAAATTAGATGGTATTGTATTGACTGGTGGTAGGGCTAATATAGAGCCACACCATTTTGGAGGAAAGCCATTTCCCCCGGACGAACCAATAGATGTTGGAAGAGATGAAATTGTATTAAAATTGATACCTAAATGTGTAAGTTTAGGAATTCCAATTTTTGGTATTTGTAGAGGTATACAAGAAATGAATGTTGCCTATGGTGGCACTCTTCATTACAGAGTACATCTGTTGCCAGAAAAAAATGATCACAGAATGCCAAGAGAAGATGATGTAACTATAAAAGAGATATTTAAACTAAGGCACAGAATAGATTTTACTAAAAATGGATATTTTTATAATTTAATAAATAAAGAAAATTGTATGGTTAATTCTCTTCATGGCCAAGCAATAAACGCTTTAGCCCAAAATTTAAAAATTGAAGCTCTTTCTGATGATGGTGTTATAGAGGCAATAAGTATTCCGGAACATCCTTCATTTGCAGTAGGTGTTCAATGGCATGCGGAATATGAACCTGAGAATAATGACCTCAATAGATGTTTGTTTAAAGAGTTTGGTCTTGCTTGTTCGGAGTACGTTAAAAAAAATAAATGAAATATCTCTATGAAATTGAAGTTTGTGGCCCAATTGGAATTATTCTAAACGGATTAATATTTTCATGAGAGTAAAAATAGTGACGTTTGATATGTTCAAAATTGGTTGTTGATTTAATAGCATCTTCTTCAAGTAAATTTCTTAAATACCTACTTATATTTTTATACTCACTTATTTTTTTTAAGTTACACTTAAAATGAAAATAATAAACACAGTCAAATCTAATTAACGTAGGAACAAGGCGGATATCTGCTTCAGTAAGTATGTCTCCAACTAAATAGTTACGTCCTTCTAAAATATCATTTACCATATCAAGAGAGGTGAAGAGATTTTTTACAGCCTCTTCATACGAGTTCTGTGTTTTTGAAAAACCTGATCTATATACTCCATTATTGATGTTTTCATAAATAGTATCATTAATAGAGTCGATTTGATCACGAAATTTTTCAGGATAGTAATCATCTTTATTTTTTGTAATATCATTAAAAGCATCATTCATAATTCTTATTATTTCAGCCGATTCATTATTGACTATTGTTCTCGTTTTTTTATCCCATAAAATTGGAACAGTTGCTTTTGTTGATATGTCTTTGTCAGATAATTGATAAATTTCATGAACATATCTTTTATTATGAAGACTATCACCAGACGTTCCAGGAAAGTTTTTTTCAAAAGACCAACCCATTTCAAGCATGTCGGGGTGAACATAATCAACAGAGATATGACTTTCTAAATTTTTTAATTTTCTAAATATCAGTGTTCTGTGAGCCCATGGGCAGGCGTAGCTAACGTATAAATGGTATCTATTTGTTTCAGGTAAGTATGTTGAATGATTAGAGCTAATTTTGTTTCTAAAAACACTGCTGGCTCTTTTAAAACTCCCTTTTTGGTCATTGCTGGACACCGAGCCTTTTACCCACACACCATCAATAAGTTGTCCCATTTATGTGTCCTTTAAGATTAATTTTTTTATGTTATGGTAGCATGTTTTTTAAAATTAAATAAATTCAAATTATTCAGTTAAAATTTTAAAAAAATAATTATAATTAACTTTCACAATTAAAGGAAAAATAATGAAAAATGTTGGTGTAATTGGGGGAGGTTTAATAGGTGCTAGCTGGGCAGCTATATTTTCAAAAAGTGGGTTTAATGTCCTCGTTCATGACAGTCATCCTGAAGTCTTCGAAAGTTTTGAAAGTAGAGTCCAATTATTTTTAGAAGAATTAAAAAGCATAGATGATTCCATTAATGTTGAAGAGAGTTTAAAGAGAATTAAAATTAATGTCACCATTGAAGAGTTATGTAGTAGCGTTAACTACATTCAAGAAAGCGCCCCAGAAATCTTATCTGTCAAGCAAGAGCTTTTTGCTAAGTTAGATAATCTTGCATCGGATGATATAGTTATAGCTTCATCTTCTTCGGCTATGCCTATATCGAGTATAACTCAAAATTTGAGAGGGCAACATAGGTGTATTATTGCTCATCCAGCTAATCCTCCCCACCTAATTCCTTGTGTTGAATTGTGCCCGAGTGAAAACACTTCTCAAAAAACAATAGAAAAAACACAAGAAATTTTTAAATCATCCGGAGCTTCTATTGTAAATGTTAGAAAAGAGATAGATGGTTTTATTTTAAATAGATTACAAGGAGCTCTTTTAAATGAAGCAATGAGGTTATACTCAGAAGGTTATGCTAATTCAGATGAGATAGACGCCACCATTAGAGATGGATTAGGATTGAGGTGGGCATTTATGGGACCTTTTGAAACTATAGACTTAAATGCTCCAGGAGGGATCAAGGATTATATTGCTAGATATGGTCCTATGTATGTTGAGATGGCTAAAAATCAAACTTCTGTTCCAGACTGGTCTGTAAAAGTAGGAGAAAAATTAGAGGCCGAAAGAAGAGAAAAGCTAAGTCATAATGAATTAATTGAAAGAGCTAACAAAAGAAATCATCTTCTAAAATCATTAAGGAAAGTAAAAATAGATAATAATGAAGTATAATTAATGAGAGGTCTTTTGAGTTTTGTTACCACTAGATGATTTAAAAATTTTAGATATGTCACGTCTTGCTGCAGGAAACATGGTAAGCCACATGCTTGCAGATTTTGGCGCTGATGTAATCAAAGTTGAGAAACCTGGTAAAGGAGATGATCTTAGAAACTGGAAAGTTAATGATGTTTCTCATTGGTGGGCAGTTTATTCAAGAAATAAAAGAAGTCTTGCTCTTAATTTAAAGCAAGAAGAAGGACTTGGAATTTTAAAAGACCTAGTCAAAAGTGCAGATGTATTCATTGAAAATTTTGTTCCTGGGACCCTTGAGAAATGGGGAATTGGTCCTGATCAATTAATGGAATTGAATAAAAATTTAATAATCCTTAGGATATCTGGTTGGGGTCAGACTGGAATATATAAGAACTCACCTGGTTTTGGATCTTTGGTTGAAGGAATGAGTGGCTTTGCTTCAATGACTGGGGAAGAGAACCAGACACCATTACTCCCACCGCTTGCACTAGCAGATATGGTTGCTGGGTTAACAGGTTTTGGGGCTATCTTAATGTCAATAATAGTATCTAAAAAAAATCAAACTGGTGGGCAAGTTATTGATCTATCATTGTTTGAGCCTCTTTTTTCAATTTTAGGACCATGGGCTGCAAGTTATGATATATCGGGGAAAATTCCTCCTCGTATGGGAAACAGAAGTAATGTGGCAGCACCAAGAGGAATATACAAAACAAAAGACAGTAGGTATGTTTCACTATCGGCTTCAATGCAGTCAATGTGGGAAAAACTTGCAGTTACTATTGGAGCTGAAGATTTGATTACAGATCCAAGGTTTATTTCAAATAGCGATAGACTAAGAAATCAAGAAGATTTGGATGATGTTATCTCAAAGTTCATTAAAAAGTTTAATAGAGATCTTTTATTAGAGAAATGTTCAGAAGCTGGTATTACTGTTGGGCCAGTCCTTGATATATCAGAAATAATTGAACATCCTTATGTTAAGGATCGACAGATTTTAACTAAACATTTTAATAAAGAGTATGGTGAAATATTAATGCATGAAGCTTTTCCAAGGCTAAGTAAGACGCCAGGAAAAATTAATAAGCCTGCACCTACAGTTGGAGAAAATACGGACGATATTCTAAAAGAGATTGGAATATCACAGGAACAAATTAATCAACTCAGAGAAAAAGATATTATTAGCTAGTAACATCATATAGCAAATCATTTATTGACATAAAAAAATTAAAATAACAGACTATTTATTAATATTGGGAGGATTATTAATGGATGGTTTTAAAAAAGAATCAGATACCTTTGATTTAATTATCAGAAACGGTCTACTGGTAGACGGAACAGGTAATAAATCTCAAAAAGCAGATATTGCTGTGAAAGATGGACTAATAGCTGCTATAGGGCATGTTGATGGCAAGTGTCATCAACAAATAGATGCAAAGGATCTAGTAGTAACTCCTGGGTTTGTCGACATTCATACACATTATGATGGACAAGCTATATGGGACAGTCAATTGAAACCATCATCAATCCATGGTGTGACTACAGTTGTGATGGGGAATTGTGGCGTTGGTTTTGCGCCTTGTAAGCCAGAAGATAGAGTTAAATTAGTTGAGCTAATGGAAGGCGTAGAAGATATTCCAGCTCCAGTTATGCATGAGGGGCTTGACTGGCAATGGGAAACTTTTGAAGAATACATAGAGGCTTTAGAAAGAAATAAACTTGATATTGATGTTTGCGCTCTTTTACCTCATGCCGCCTTAAGGGTATATGTTATGGGGCAAAGGGCAATTAATCATGAAGCCGCAACTGTTAATGATATGAATATGATGAGAAAACTTGCCAAAGAAGCTGTGGAAGCAGGTGCTTTTGGTTTCTCAACTTCTAGAACAATTAGTCATAAAAGTTTAAAGGGTGAATTTACGCCAACCTTAAGAGCACATGAAGATGAATTAACAGCTATAGCCATGGGACTTTCAGACGCAGGCGCAGGTTTCATGGAAATAGTTTCGGACTGGAATGAACCAGATCCTGAAACAGAATTTGAAGTGTTAAAGCGCATTGTAAAAAAATCTGGTAGGCCTGTAGTTTTTAGTTGTACACAAAGACATGATAGACCAGATTTCTGGAAAGATTTGATGGAAATGGCTAGAGAGGCTCAAAAAGAAGGTTTGCCAATTAGGCCAGTAGTTACGCCAAGACCAATAGGATTACTTTTGGGCCTAAATGGAAGCCAAAATCCCTTTTCAGGAACAGATACCTATAAGTCTCTTTCTGATTTACCACTTGATGAACGTGTTGTTGAAATGAAGAAAAAGGAGATAAAAGAAAAAATTTTATCCGAGGATCCTATAAAGGGAAGCACTTTCCCATTAATTAATAGAATTGGATATTCACAAATGTATAGGTTTGGCTCTCCACCCAATTATAAACCTAAACAAGAAGATTCCATAGAAAACCTGGCTCGTGTTAAGGGTGTTTCTGCTGCAGAAATGGCTTATAATATCCTTTTGGAAAATGAAGGGAATAACTTTATTTATGCACCTTTAGTTAATTATGCTGATCATACATTTAATGTGTGTCAAACCATGCTAGAAGATAAAAATGCAATTATGGGTTTAGGTGATGGTGGTGCTCATGTTGGTTTTATTTTAGATGCTGGATATCCTACATGGCTTATATCGTATTGGTCAGTGAAGAAAAAAGTTTTTTCTATGGAGGAAACAATAAGAAGATTAACTTCTGATACTGCTATAGCAGCGGGGTTGAGTGATAGAGGTCTTTTGAAAGTAGGATTAAAAGCAGACATTAACATAATTGATTGGGATAATGTTGGATCTTCAGACCCTTTTATGACGCAGGATTTACCCGCAGGAGGCAAGCGATTAATGCAACATACTAAAGGTTATGTTGCTACTATTGTGGCTGGGAAAATAACTTATGAAAATGGTAATTCTACAAAAGAGAGACCGGGAATTTTAGTTAGATCGGTAAAAGATAGTCAAAAAGTGTTTGCCTTATCAAATTAATATTGAAAGTTAAATTTTGAGTAAAATTAATTATTCAAATAATTTGATTGTACTTCCTTTTTCTAAAATTTTTTTTAAATTAGCCATACCAAATTTATATTCTACTTTAATAGCTGCTATGACTATAGTTTTTGATCTTTGGTATGTTGGTCAAATTGGTGTTTCAGAGTTAGCAGGGGTAGCTTATATTTTTCCAGTTTATATGCTTACTAGCATGTTATCTAATGGTGCATTTGGCGGAGCTATAAGTGGCTCTGTTGCAAGAGCTTTTGGTAGTCAAAATTTTTTTCAAGCATCATGTGTCTTCAGATCTGCAATAATAATTGCAATTTTCGGATCGTTAATAATGATGAGTTTGTATTTTTTTTACTCAGAGAGTTTCTTTGACTTCTTCAAAGTTGATGAACAAGTAGCATTATCCGCCTTGATTTATGGTGATATCTTATTAGGTGGCATTATTTTTATTTGGCTTTTTAATGTTACGATATCTGTAACTAGAGGTTCTGGTAATACAATTATACCTGCTATTGGTTGGACAATAGTTTTGCTAATACACATTTTAGCAGCAGCTATTAATTTCAAATTTGATTCTGGAAATATTTATCTAATTGATGAGGTAATTTTTTTTGGTGGTTTATTGAGTTTTTCATCTCTTCAATGGGCAATAATTTCACTAATATTAGGTTATGTTTTTGGAATCATTTTTATGATTACTTATTATATTTTTGGAAAACATCCTTTTGCTTTAGCTATAAAAGACATTTTGAAATTTAATGGAATTTTTCGATTAATTAGGTCTGGTTCCCTAGCGAGTTGTCAATCATTGATGACTATAGCTTTAGCCTTGTACTGTACTACAATAGTAAGCAAATTTGGAACAGACTGGATAGCTGGTTTCGGTATAGCAATAAGATTAGAGTTGTTACTAATTCCTATAATTTTTGGAATTGGGGGTGCACTTATTGCTATAGTTGGCGCAAATGTTGGAGCAAAAAAGATAGAAAGAGCATTAAATATGACATGGAAAGGCACACTCTTTTCAGTTTGCGTTGTAGGCTTTATAGGTATTCTATTCTCTTTATATCCTAATTTTTGGTCTTTGTTATTTACAGATAAAAAAGAAATTTATGACGCATCAAACCTTTACCTAAATATTGTCGCGCCCTTTTATGCCTTTTTTGCTCTTGGGCTAGGACTTTATTTTGTTTCACAAGCTTTTAATACCCTTATCTGGCCAGTTATGGGAACTTTAATTAGGTTAACGTTTGTAGTTTTGATATCACAAATATTATTTAGTTTTGACTTAGCATCACCAACTAATATTTTTATCATCATGTCAGTAGGGATGATGATTTATGGTGTTTTTATTAGTCTAACCCTATATTTTGGTTCTTGGAAAAAAATGATTAATATTTAAGGAATAAAGACACCCTTACCATCAGATTGAAGGTCAAAAAGCTTGTAGGCCTCATCAGCTTGGTCTAATGACCAAGAGTGAGTGAATAATTTATCTACATCAATTTTTTTCTCAGTTACAAAATTTGCACAATCAGCCTGTCCATGTTTAGAAAATGTCCAGCTACCAATCAAGGTAACCTGTCTTCTCAAGAGATCGTTGCTTACATCTAAAGTTACTTCACCACCTTCTCCTACAAAACAAGCTTTCCCCCAAGTTTTTACACATTTAACAGAGTAAGATCTTGCTGAAGGTGCGGACGAGGCATCAATGGACGCGTCAACACCTAATCCATTTGTATGTTCTTTAATTTCTTCTAATAAATTTTGATGATTTTCTGGGTTTATTGTTATATCAGCTCCAAATTCGATAGATCGATCCAATCTTTTTTGATTTGTATCTAGGGCAATAATTTTAGCTCCCATTTTATGCGCCAACATTACAGCTGACAAACCAACAGGTCCCATACCAAATATTGCAATTGTTTGACTAGCTTTTAAGGATAATCTATCTAAGGCCCCCCATGCTGTACCTGTTCCGCAGGAGATTGCTGCCCCTGAAATAAATGAAATTTCTTCTCTTAGCGGCACTAATGTACTTGCGGGACATCTCATATACTTTGCATGAGCACCATTGCCAGTAACACCAAACACAGCTTTAACACCATCATTACAAAGTTGTTGCCATCCAGTAGAACAGTGAAAACAATTACCACATCCTTCATAATGATGTTGCATGACTCTCATGCCTTTATAGAAGGAGTTTTTAGAAACATTTGATCCTATATCAACAACGACTCCACAGGGCTCATGTCCAGCTATAACTGGCTTATCATCACCCCCGAGACCTAATGATGAAGGTCCACTATTTGCCCTGTAAAATTTCAGGTCACTGCCACACATGCCAGATGCTTTTATTTCGATTATTACATCATTTGGACCTGGCGTTGGGTCTTTGAAATCTTGTATTTCTAATTTTTTATTTCCTAAAAAAACTATTCCCTTCATAGATTTTTCCTTAAATTAAGATTTAATTTCTGAATTTTTGATGACAGCCTTTACAAGTATTAGCTAAGTTTCGAAAGGCTTGAATTGAAGTATCTGAGTTTTCTGTTTGTGCTTGGTTTACCAACTCCAAAGAGGCCTCTTCAAAATTTTTGATTGCCATACTAAACCCATTAGGATCCAACCAAATATTTTTAGATGCTTCGGAAGGAGAAACGTCACTACCTTCAGGAAAATACTTTGACATCTCTCTGCTCCAAGACAATAACTTTTGGGCAGATTTTTCTATATTTTCAAAATCATTTTCTCTTAAACCAACATTGATTTGCTTCATCATAGTTTTGCTCATTTTAAATTTATCCATTCGTTCTTTGATCACTCCCGTGGCACCCTCGTGAGCAAATATTGGATTAACTGAAACAAAGACTAGCAAAATTAATGAATTTAAAATTATAAATATTTTATTAGTTTTCATATTGATTAAACCTTTTGTAAATTTAAACTTTAAATCAATTACAATATTAATGTAATTAATAATCAATGAAAATTGTATATTATTAGTGGTAATAAGAAATATCATTTTATAGGAAATATATTTTGCTACCTAAAACTTCACCTAAAGTTGGTCATATTGATATTTTAATATCTTTTTTTTTGTTAGGTTTAACTTCTTTTGGAGGACCAATAGCCCATATCAGTTATTTCAGAAATACTTTTGTTAAGGATAAAAAGTGGATAGATGATGATACCTATATGGAATTTGTATCATTATGTAATTTTTTACCTGGACCTTCATCTAGTCAAGTGGGTATGTCTATCGGGTATCACTTTAAAGGAGTAAGTGGTGCTCTATTAGCGTGGGTAGGTTTCACAATCCCGTCGGCATTTATATTAATTCTCTTTGGTTATTTTGTTATAAATTTTGATGATGTAATTCCCTCAGGTTTTATTCAAGGTTTAAAGTCTGTAGTTGTGATAATTGTATTGCAAGCCATTTTGGGAATGCAAAAAAATTTCTTAAAAGATTTTTATAGTTATTCTATTGCTTTTTTTACAGCTCTGATTTTAATCTTATTTCCTTCCTCTTTGAATCAATTATTATGCTTAATAATGAGTGGTTTATTAGGGATGTATTTTTATAAAGATGTGGAAATATCAGAAATATCTTTTCATAAACCTATAAGTATAACTTTATCGAGTTATATTTTCTTATTTTTGTTTTTTTCTTTTCTTTTTTTCCTTCCAATAATTAATTCAATTTTTGAAACAGAAATTACTTCTTTAGCTAATATTTTTTATAAAGTAGGTTCGCTTGTTTTTGGAGGAGGGCATGTTGTTTTGCCATTATTACAAGAAGAATTTGTATCAAAAGGTTTAATAGAAAAAGATATTTTCCTTGCCGGTTATGGAGCAGCTCAAGCAATCCCGGGTCCATTATTTACTTTTTCTTCCTATTTAGGGATATTTTTAGCTAATGAAAATAATTTTCTTTTAATAAGTATTTTGTGTCTGATTTTTATTTTTCTACCGTCTTTTTTTTTAATAATTGGCACACTTCCTATTTGGTCTAGAATAAGAAAAATAAATAAAGTTGTGCATGCTTTTAAAGCAATTAATGCCAGTGTAATTGGAATCCTTGTAGCGGCTTTCTATGATCCGATAATTTTGTCTTCTTTTAAAAGTGTATCAGATTTCATTCTTATTTTTATCGCTTTTATAATATTATTTTTGACAAAAACGCCCCAATGGTTAGCAGTTTTAATGTTAATCTTTTGTGGATTTGGACTTTCAGTCATTAGTTTCTAATAATCAATTGGTATTATTTTATCACCTTTTTTAATTATTCCACCTTTTTCTACAGAACAATTTAGACCAGATCTATTATAAAGTGGTAGCACTAATGGTTTTTTTAGAAGATCAGCTAAATACTTGCAGGGAAAGTTTAATCTCCCTCCTTTTAATATAACTTCACCTACTTTAAAGCGTTTTCCAACTAAATAATTTAAGGGTACACCGTAAGTTGTTAAGTTTCTTCTATGCTCAATTGGTTTTAAAATTATAGGCTTTTCTTGTAGGGGTGGTTGGTTAGCTGCCAAAGCTTCTAAAACCTCACTTTCTATTAAAGTTATATCCCTAATATCTGGTTTTGAGGAGTATGTTCCTGTTTCATTATAATAACGATCATTTACAATTCCTTTCCCTGCAACTAATTCAGCTTCTTCAAGTTCAATCATTTTCGATGAAGCTTTATGAGCTATGTGTATATGTAATAAATTTCCACTTTCCCACTTCATAAAAAATCTTCCTAACTACATTATTTAATTAAACTTTAATTAAAATTAACAAGTTTTAAAATAAATTTTGACAAAAAAATTAAATGATTTAATAGAGCTATACTATTTTTTATATTTCACATTTCATATTAGGAAAAAAACATGGAAGATAAGAGTTTGAAAGTTATATCTGATCAAGTTGTTGACCCTGCTTCAACACTTGCTGGTAGCACCATGACAAAAGCCGGCAGGCTAGCTATGGAATTGTCTCATGAGAAAAAAAGATTAAAACAAGAATTAGAAGAACTTCAAACAGAATATGATGAGATTAAGCCCACAACACCAACGGGTACGAGGGACTGGTATGTAAAATGGGCTTCAATGTTATTAGCTGTTGCGGGTATTTTTCTTATAAGTGCATCTTTAACATTGTATGGACAAATAGCTTATATAGTTAGTTGTATAGGATGGATATATGTTGGAATGCAGTGGGGAGATAGAGCAATTATGATAGGTTCAGCTATTAGTGCAACTGCAATAGCAATGAATTTAGTTAATACTTTAACGTAAATCACTTTTTAGTGCTTTTTTTTAATAAGAAACTTTTTAATGAAAATTGATTTTTTTGATTGTTTTTAGTTAAGTAGCTAACTACTAGTATGCAAAACATAAAAATAATAACGGATACAAAAGTTAAATTTAAATCTTTGTTTTTTATTAAATATGCTAGAAAGAAAGGAAGTAAAATTGATAGTATTATAATAAGATTCTTCATAATTGTATTTTAATATTAGAAATTATTATAACAACTTTTAAATTAAATATTTGAATCACATTTAAAGATATCAGCGGTTACGCTTGATAGCATATTAGTTTCCTTTATGAGTGTATTTTTAATATCATCACTATTCTTTTTAACAATTCTTTGATTAGTATAAGTTACTTCCTTATTTTCTTTTAGATCCTGAATTCCAATTGCGTTTCCACCCATTGTTTGAGCTCTTTTTTTAAGTTCATACATTAATTGATCATAACTTAAACTACCCACAACTTTAACTCTGATTATATCAACACAATCAGCATCACCTTTCAAAAACTTAGTTGAGGAAAAATTAATATCTTTAAAAATATCAGAATTAGGTTTGGTATAATTTTTTAGGGTTTGTTCTTTTTTGGCTAATTTATTAGATGCCTTGTTTGAAATATTTTCACTTTTAATTTCTTTTACTTCTTTTTGATTTGGGTTTAATACAATGCTTTGACCATATCTTGAAACATAAGATGAACCTTGATGACAACTAGATAAAAAAATTAATAAGAAAGTTAACAAAGCTATTTTAATCATTTTAATTCTCTAAATTTTAATTCAACTATAGATACGACTTATGTTTAATTATATTTAATTTAGTTTTTTTTATCATCTCAGATTAATTATTGCAGCCAAAGTTATTAATAAAAAATTTACCAACAACTTTGTTTGCTTCTACACTCATTAATTCAGCATTATCTATTATGAAGTTAATAATAGATGATCTAATATTCTTTATTGATAAATTTTGGGGAATACACAAGTTAGTTTTTTTTTGATCAATACTGTAAATGACATCATTAACTGCTATAATATAACCATCACATATTCCTTGTTCATATAAGTTATCACTTTTGCAATAACTAATAAGTTGTGCTGAAGTGAAGAATAAATTATTAGAAGCTGCCAATGTTTTATTACTGATTAAAACACTCAAAAATATTGCACAAAAAAGCTTTACCATGACACGCCTATTGATAATTTACCCATATTATAATCACCTGAAAAAGCACTTCCTAAAGAAAAATCAAGTGGTAAATGTAATCCATCATATATGCCAACAAAATTTAATCCAAAAGCAATTTCATTATTTGTTGAAGTGCTACTAAGATTAAGGGCATGTTTGTTTCCATATAGTGGAAGTCTTGTATCTAATGCTGCTGCCATAAGGCTAACTTTATCTGCATAACTTCTAGTTGCTGCGTGATTAGATGCTGAGGGTTCTTGTATTATAAGATCTCCCATAACAGTAGTTGTGTCTGAAGTACTATTTCCTATTTGAATATGGCCAGTGGATGAAGCCATAATATCCTTGCCATACGTAGATGAGTCATAAAAAAGCATAGAATTACTTCCAATATGAACAATATCATTAGCTGTATCTTTATATAAAAATCGTTCACCATTACTATCTTCAAAAGTGTTAGCCTTAATTGTGTTTGCAGATAAAGTATTAAATCCACTTATATTTTTTTCGCTATCTACAACTATAGCTTTGTTAGCAGAAACAGTTCCAGCGGTTATGTCATCTATCACTTCTAATTCACTTTCTTCTATATTAGCATTGCCTATAATAAAAGAACCGCTTGCTGAAATGTTACCTGAACTAGAAATAGTACCAGAGCTTAATGTGCCAATCCCTGATGCATTTCCATTACTATCTATTGAATAATTACTTCCTGAAAAAGAACCGTTGATAACCAAATCGTCATTAATAGTTACTGTATTAGTTGAGAAATCACCATGGATTAACGGGGTATTACTGGAACTGTTAGCTATATATAGTTGATTAGAAACATCTCCTGAAGCTGGTCCTGCCTCATAACCTATAAATATATTTCCTGAACCTGATGAATTGTTAGAACCAGAATTATATCCAATAGCTGTGTTATTATTTCCTACCGTAAGAGATGAGAGGCTGTCTGAGCCTATCGCAGTATTATAACTACCAGTATTTATTATCTTGCCGGCTTCATAACCTAAAACTGTATTTGCATCACCGGTGGTTATGTCCATTCCAGCACTATGATATCCATGAGCTGTATTATAATTAGCTTCTCCTGTAGTTATATCAGGAAAGATTGAAGCTTGGCCACTATCTGAACCACAATTTGAAGTTTCTGTACAAGTTGCATAGGCTGAGTAATCGGCAAAAATACTAAAACCCAAATAAATAAAAATAAATAATTTTATAAAAATTAAGACCATACATAGTAGTACGACCTAAAAAATATTTATTAAATTTATACTTTCATATAAACATCATATCTAACGGTTTTCCCTAAGATTTGATGTGAATATTTTCTGATTTCATCATTAGGTTCTGCATATCTAGGTTGTTTAACTACAACTCTATTTTTTGTACATTCTAATGCAATCTTAATTAATTCAATTTGATCTAAATCTGAACCAACGATTTCTCGAACAAGTCTCATATTATTTTTTACAAGAGCAGATTTTTTTCTCTCATTGTACATAGTATCAACTAAAATTACTTCTGGTGATAATTTTGGTATTATAATTTTTGAGTCTCCAAAAATTAAATCCATTCTATTTACTATTGAACTAATATGCCCACCATATTCTTTTGCCTCATTTATTCCTTCTTGCAGTAATTTATGAATTTTTTCCGAACGCTCTATTAAAGTAACGTTTGCGCCCAGCGACGCTAAAATAAATGAGTCGTATCCTAATCCAGCTGTTGCATCTACTATGGTTCTATTTTTATTGGATTTCATTCCAACCGCTTTGGCAAGGTTTTGGCCTCTACCTTTACCGTATTTTAATCTATGTAAGATTGCGCCTTCAATAAAAGAACATTTAAGCAAGGTTTAGTCTATCTCCATTGGTAGGCCATCATCTGCAGCCCATTCACTGAGGGAGTTGTCATATATTGTTAAATTTTTATAACCAAGTTGATATAAGACAAATGCTTCAAGAGAGGCAGCTATTCCTCCTCCGCAGTAATTAATGACATTATTTTCACATCTAATATTATTTTGTTGAAAAATTTTTGATAGTTCTTCGATTTGTAAAAACTTACCTGTTTTAGGGTCAAGTAATCTGTGAAAGGGGATATTAAGACTATTTGGAATTCTTCCGGGGCGACCATATCTTGGGTTTTGACCCTTATGTATGTCTTCTGTTAATGAATTCAGTATTTTTGTGTTTTTATCTTCTAAAGATTCAATTATAGTTTCCTTGCCTACAAAAATATTATCTCTTGGTTTAAAGGTAAAATCTGCTTCTGGAAATTCTAAGAATTTATCAGTTGTAGGTAATCCCATTCTTATCCATTCATTAAAGCCTCCATCAAGAATGCTTACATTATCTACACCTACTGATCTAAGCATCCACCATATGCGGGCAGACCATTGTGTTCCATTTCTTGAGTATAAAATGATATGAAAATTTTCTCCAATCCCAAGTTTTTTAAAATTTTCTGATAAGACTTTTAAATTAGGCATTGTGAATCTATACGGACTACTATTATCTGATAAATCGGATTGCAAGTCTATATAACTAGAATGAGGTATATGACTTGTTTCGTATTTTTTCCTTCCACTCTCTACTAAATAGGGTAAAGAGGGGTCATTATCTCTGTAGTGTAAATAAGTGGTACAATCATATATTCTAATATTTTTATTATTTAAATTTTTAGATAACCATTCACAGCTAACAATTGCGTTAGGGAATTTCCATACTATTTTATCTTTCATTACAATAGGCCTTTAATTTTTTTAAGTTTTTAAAAAAATACTCCCTCCACCTTTTCTAGACTCTAGCATGTCATGAGCTAAATTAGCATCCTGAAGGTTAAAAGGAGTTAATGTTGGTGTTTTTATGTTTCCATTTTTAAATGCATGAAATACAGATTGTGCCATTTTATTATAAGTTTCTGTTTCTGAGATATAATCAAAAATTATTGGCCTTGAAATTGTAAGTGATTTACTTGCAAGCAAGGACATTTCTATTGGCTCTATAGGGCCAGAGGACTGCCCAAAATTTATAATATGACCACAAGTACTAACACTCTTTAGGGAGTTTTCAAAAGTATCTTTCCCAACAGAATCAAAAACCTTATCTACACCTTTGCCGTTTGTTATATCTAATATTTCATCTATAAAATTAGGTTGATCATATGTCAGTGTATAATCACAACCAAATGATTTTCCTAAAACTTCCTTTTCTTTACTTCCAACGGTTCCTATTACTCGGACTCCTTTAGATTTTGCCCACTGTGCAAAAATTTTACCCACACCACCCGTAACAGCTGTTATTAATATAGTATCAGAAGCTTTAACTTGTGTTACCATTTCCATTAACATTTGGACTGTGATAGCTCGAGAAAAGTTTGTCGCAATTATTTCATCAGATATGAAATCAGGAACTTTAAAACATAATTTTTTCTTTATTACTCTATGAGTGGCGTATGCCCCGTAATTTCTGTCAATATAGCCAACCTTGTCTCCGGGAGAAAAATCAGAAACATCTTTACCAATTTCTTCCACAACGCCTACGGCTTCTAAACCTGGGATGCCAGGTAAAGTCAAAGTCTTGTAAAGCCCAGTCCTTACGTAGATATCATGAAAATGAACAGCAATTGCGGTTTGTTTTAATAGAAGTTCGTCTTTATTTGGTTTCTTAACTTCTATGTCTTCTAATTTCAGTTGATCAGTATCTCCATATTTTCTTAAAACAATTGCTTTTCCCATTTATGCCTCAATTTAAGTTTTTGATCACTTCACATTGTATAACCTGAAAATCTTAATATAATTTACAACAATACAAAATCCGTTTTAAAAAAAATTAAGTTATATGTATTTATAGGCATGATAGTGATCGGTATTTGATAAATGTACTTAAATATCTATCAAAGCATAACGCTATACTTAATTTTTTATTTCCAAAAGAAATTGTGTATAGATGTGATTTTATAATTAACTCTTATTAAAATTTTTTTATATAAATTTTAGTCCCATTAAAATCAAACAAATTAAAGATGCTGCCCATATACCTGTTCTTATGTAATTAATTCCCAAAACATATACGGGAACATATATTATCCTAAATGTTAGCCAGAATAACGCGATAGAAGAATTATCAACATCTTTAATTAAAGATAAAATGGCTAATCCTATAAAAATTGGAAATGTTTCTAATAAATTTTTTAATGCTCTGTTTGCTCGTTGTGCATGAGCTGATATCTTTGTGTTTTCGTCTCTTGAAGAAAGAAAGTATTTTAAATTAGTATTTTTAGTTAAAAGCTCAATTAACATAGGGATAGTTAGCTGAATCATAACTAATAAAAAAGATAATATAAGGATATTTTCTAAGGCCATTTTTTTTCCTTTTTAAAATTTAATTCGTAAAATATTTTTCTTAAATCCACTCAAATATACTATAATTATTTATTTAACAACTCCAGCTTATCTAACAAATATTTTATATATTCATCTGCTTCAGCTAATTTTTTTTTTAGATCTTTATTATTCTCATTTAGAAAATAGTTTTGTCTTTTTAACCATTCATTATATTCAATTTCTTGAGGGTAATTTTTTTTATTCATTTTATTTTTTTTTATAATATCAACTTTATAATTTATGTTTAAGTATCACTAATAGACTAACTTTCTTTTTCGTTTGGATCTTTAGTAAGATATACGCCATAGCAAAATCCACCAATAGCAAAAAAATTTAGAACAAAATTAGCTTCTGCCAAATCCAGGCTTCTTATTATCCCCCATAACAAACACAAACTAATAATTGCCCAACCTATAAATTGCTTGTTCATAAAACTCTCCTTATTTGTTAAGCTTATAAAAGAATATTTTAAAATTAAAGCGAAAGTATCCTTTTATATTAATGAAAGATATTTCAAATGTATTTGTTAAAGTTTATATTAATTTTATTTGTTATGACCTCAGAAACTTTTGGCGATATTATTTTTAAAGACAATTTCACAAGCCGTGAAAATTGGAAATTGATAACAGATCAAGTAATGGGAGGGATTTCAACTGGAGAAGTTAAATTTATTAATAGAAAAAATAATAGTTATGTAAATTTAAAAGGGAATGTTTCAACAAAAAATAGAGGGGGCTTCATTCAAATCAGAAGTGATTTGAGAAATGTTAATTTAGAAGAAGCAAAATATATACATATTGAAGCAAAAGGTAATAATCAAAATTACTTTTTGCATATTAGAACCAAGGGAACTTTCCTTCCATGGCAATATTATTCAATGAATTTTAAAGTTAATGAAACTTTCAAATTTTATAAGTTGGCAATCGAAAATTTTAAACGATCAAGTTCTTTTATATCAAAAAAAATAAAACCAAAAAATATTACATCCATAGCAATCGTCGCCTTTGGAAGGGACCATCTAGCGAGTATTTTTGTAAAAGAAATTCAATTTTCAAATTAATATATTAAATTTTATTTAACTAAGTAGCGTAGCTCTTTTAAACTCAACTTTTTGTGGTCTTATTGTAAAAAACCTAGAAATTCTATGTTGTTCCAAGGCCTCATCAATAATTTTCTGTAATTCACCTAGTTGACCTTCTATTGGTTGGCTATTCCATTCTCTATTATCAACAGATAAAGTTATAATATATTTTTGTTTTTTGTTAGTCATAACTTTACCTAATTCTTGATAATAGTAACCAAATAAACCTTATGGATACAAAGTTTCTTATGACACCAATAACATATGTAAAAGCTGCAGCTTTGAGTATGGATCGACACGCATCATGATATTCAGGTGGAACTTTTTCAATTATGATTGGTAAGGCTTTATTAAAGCTTGCATCCATTTCTACCTCAAGTGTAATAACGTGAATAAAAATACCAATTAACAAAGAAATAAAAGCTAAAATAAGACAGATTTTAATAAGGGGATAAGACCCTGTAGCTAAGATTGTAGGAATACCCATCATTAAAATTGCGCTACCTAACTGTGAAATCCATGCTGTATTTTTTACTAAAGTAGTTCTTTGTTCTAGGGGTTTATATTTTTCTTGATGCTGAATTGCGTGACCAATTTCATGGCAAACTATAGATATAGCTGTAAGGCTTTTCTTTGAAAGCCTATCTTCTGATACTCTAACCTTCCTTTCTTTTAGATCGTAGTGATCTACTGAAAGTGATTTTTCTATTTTAACACCTTGAAGTCCTTTTTCATCAATAATCATTTGCCCAAATTGAAGTCCATTAAACGGCATGTTAATTAATATCTTATCATTTTTGCTAAATACATAATTAAGCCAAATCATGGGTGTTATAGATAACAATAAAAATAAAATTAAGTAAATTACCATGATACCGTTAGTTGAACAAAAGAAAGAAATAGAGAAACTGATATTATATTTGTTAGTTTACGATTGCTTTTCAAGGATAAACACAACAATTTAGTGAAATTTAATTTATAATTTCTTATTTGCATTTAAACGCATTTTATGTGTTTGCATGCATTACGTGTAATTAGTCTTCTTTTGATCTAGCTATTTGTGTGATATACACAGAATAACAAAAACCTACTATTGCTGCTATATCTACCCAGTTAAAGCCTTTATCTGACCCACCAATAATTCTATAAATTCCATACACGAAGCAAACTATTCCTAATAACCAACTTTGTGCATATTTAAAATCCATTATAAATTCTCTAATTTATGTTAAAAATTTAATTTTATCCGTTATTGATATTATATTCAAATTTATAAATGTAAGCCGTTTAAATCAAATATATAGTTTATACTTATAATTTTGCCTTGAATTAACCTTTTTATTTACAAATTTTGAACTAATTTTTTTTATTTAAATAGATTCATAAAAGAAAAAAGTTTTTCATTTATAAACCTCCTAAGGGCATTAACTATTTATATAGTTAATGCCTTAAATCATTCAAATAAGGTTAAATTCAGTTATATTCTTTGTCATATAAGGTGTTATATTGCATATTTGAAAGATTAACTCTATGCAATGCAAATATGAATACGCTTGATGTTACAATAGTTGGAGGAGGGATTATAGGAATTTGTTCCGCCTTATCCCTACAAGATCGTGGGATCAATGTTCGCTTAATTGACAGAGAAAGTCCTGGACAAACTACCTCTTTTGGCAATGCGGGAGTTATCTCCCCTTGGTCAATTATCCCTCAGAGTAAACCTGGATTATTAAAAACTATACCAAAGATGATGTTTTCAGGTTGGAAACCTTTATCTATTAGGGCTGGAATTTGGTCTAGTATGATACCATGGGGTTTAAAATTTTTATCAAAAGGTACAGAAGTAGGTGTTCGCCAAACTGCTGATGCTATGTCACTACTATGTACGCCTTCAATTGAACTTTATCGTAAGCATTTAAAAAATACAGGGGATGAAGGATTGGTTAAAGATACCGCGTATTTACAGTTAATCAAACATGCGGAAGATGCTTCTTTAGATGATATAGCTAGCCAAATTCGGTTAAAAAAAGGGGCAAATATTGAGATTATCAAAGGATCAGCCTTACGTAGTTTAGAACCTGCTCTATCATCGACTTTTGAAGCTGGTATTGTTATTTATAATACTGCCCGTACTATTTCTCCTGGTAGATTAGGAGCTGTACTTGCAAAAAAAGCACAATCACAAGGAGCCAAGATAATCAAAGATCAAATTAATGAAATAAGAAGAGATGGAGACAATTGGTTTTTGAAAGGAAAAGTTTCTAAATATAACACTAAATTACTCGTTATTGCTGCAGGAGCGTGGAGCAAAGAATTATTGTCTAGTATTGGAGTGCGAGTACCATTGATAGCAGAAAGAGGTTACCACATTCATTGTGCGAATCCAGGAATAGATGTGATCAATTCCGTAGTATACTCTGAAGGAGGTGTAATTGCGAGCTCAATGGAAGGTGGCGTAAGAATAGCAGGGCAAGTCGAATTTGGACCAATTGATGCTTCGCCTGACCCAAAACGTGAATTACGTCTTAAAGGAATTGCCCGTAAAATTTTTCCTGACATTAGTTTAACCAAGACTAAATTCTGGATGGGACGCCGGCCAAGCTTTCCTGATAGTATACCAGTGATAGGGACAGTACCTAAACAGCCAGGATTATTCGTTAACTTTGGTCATTCTCATCATGGTCTTATGATGGCACCAAAGTCTGGTGAGGTATTAGCAAATACATTGGTTCAGAACCCAATAAATGAGGATGTAAGTTCTATTTCTATAAAGAGATTTATGAACTGATAGTTCTTTTGGTTCTTAAATTTCTTTACCACCTTGTCTACAGTAAAAATTTTTGAAAAATAAATAGAAATTAATTCTGGTTATTTAAATGATTTAAGATTAATTAATTATTTTTATTATCACAAAAAAAATAATTTCTATGGTCAAAACAATTTACTTAATATTTATTTAATTACTAATTAATTTAACGAAAATTTATTATTTTTGAGAGGAAATTATTTTATGAAAAATAAATTGAAATCATACATTATTCATGAAAATGAAGAATGGTTGATACCTCTACGTAAAGCTCTTGAGAAGTTTGATGTTCAATATGAAGAATGGCTCTTAGATGAAATGACAATAAATATTGATCAAGCTCCACCAAACGGAATTTTTTTCTCTCGAATGAGTGCATCAAATTACACGCGAAATCACCTACATTCTAACCAAAGCTCAAACATAATTTTAACATGGTTAGAAAATCATAATAGACGTGTCATAAATGGAACTAATGTTCTTAAAATTGAATTTTCTAAGGTATTGCAACAATTGTTATTAAAACAAAGTGGTTTCAAAACTCCAAAAACAATTGTTGCTGTTGGAAAAAATAAAATTAAAGAGGCTGCTTCCAATTTAAATGTTTACCCTATGATAATTAAACCTAATCAAGGTGGCAAAGGTTTTGGTGTGAAACTAATCAACACAATGAATGAGCTTGATAAACTTCTTGAAGATAAATTATTTAATTCTTCTAAAGATGATACTTGGTTATTACAGGAAAAAATTACTACAAATGAAGAGTTTATAACTCGAATGGAATTTATTGGAGGGAATTTTATATACTCATTAAAAGTCTTCAGTAAAAACAGTTTTGAATTATGTCCAGCAGATGCTTGTGAAGTTGATTTAGATCAATTTTGCCCTGTAGATGAAATTAATGATATTAACAATTCTCAACCTAGTTTCTTTATCGATGACGACCCTGATAAAGGTTTAGCAGAACAATTAACCATCTTTTTAAAAAAACATCGAATAGAAGTGGCAGGGGTTGAGTTTATAAGGAACAAAGATGGCGTTCCAATCTTCTATGACATAAATACAAATACAAACTATAATCTCAATGCTGAAAAACAATCTAAAATTAACAAAAATGGTATGGAAGAAATTGCCTTATTTTTAAAATCAGAAATGAATAAAATAAGTATATAAAATCATAAAAAAATAACTTTCCACTACCCATAGTACGGTCATAAATGGGCATTGGTCCGTGGTTCTTAGTTTTTAAATAGCTTTATCTTGAATTAACCTTTTAATAACATACAAAATCATATTTATTTTGGTATACAGTTCGGTATACAACCTTGTCTACAGCAGACATAATTTAAAAATAATATATTAATATCAATGTATTATAAAAGAAGATGGTGCGCTCGAGAAGATTCGAACTCCTGACCCCTAGATTCGTAGTCTAGTGCTCTATCCAGCTGAGCTACGAGCGCACGTAAAAAGCATTTAAAATCAATAACTTAAAAATACCTAAATTTCTCTAATTTGGGTACCCCCATAAGTACCCCCACCAATATAGCTATTTAATGAAGGTTTTATGGAAGTTATTAAATTAACTTCAACTTTGTTTAACATATATCATTTATTCTTTAAACAATCGAATAAACAATTAACTAACTACACTTTCACATTTTTTTATATAATTCTTAAACTCGTCTTTTAATTCTTGAGGTTCTATTATTTTTACCTCTCCTAAATAATCTGGGTGCAACACTTCATAAATAATCTCTTGCCAACCTTTGCATTTCAAACTTAACCTTAAAGTTTTATCTTTCCAGAATTTCATTTTTTGAGAGGGGTGAAATGTTATCTTGCTTGCTCTTTCTGATACCTTTGGACTAAATTCAATCACAACATTAATCATCTTATCTCCATGAAAAATTCCAAAACTTTCAGCACACCATTTTTTAAAATTAAACGTTAAAGGTCTAACTCCAACCTTATCAGTTTCTTTAACATCTTGAAGCAAGTCTAACCTATAAATAATCGGCTTTTCTGACATTCCCAGACACACTAAATAACCAAAACGTCCAAACAGCAGTCCAAGAGGTAAAGTCTTTGTCTGGGTTGCTCTCTTGCTTGTCTGGGTTTTATATTTAAAAGATATAATTTGTTGATACTGGATTGCTTTTTCAATTATGGCTATCTGGGTTTCATCTATCTTCATTTTGGGTTGAACACTCCCAGTATGAGCAGTTTGGTCTATTAGTTCTTGGGTTTTATGGAGTATTGTCTTAGTTAATGGTTCTCTATCAGCTAATATTTTTGATATACCTCGTCTAACAAATTTATCTGTATTTGCATCAATATTTGGATTAGCCAGATATCTCTCTAATGCGCTTCTCTCGTCATCAGTTAAATCTAATCCTTTAGTTGGTAGATGTTTCAATTTATAATATTTTTTATTGTAATGTTCGCCATCTCTATCGGTATATTCAACTTCTAAACCTAAATCCATTAAATGTGAAAGCCATCTA
>CAKZQZ010000072.1 GCA_937142855.1 uncultured Alphaproteobacteria bacterium
CGTTTGCTTGTTTTTCCATATCTAAATCTCTAAAAAAGTTTTTAGACTTTTGTCAGAGTATTTAGGGGGCTGTTACATCAACCTTGACATATATTTTCTATTTCAAATCAAAGTCGCCATACACATTTTTATTTTAGCTTACTTTTTGCCTGTTTTCATCAATATTCAGCATATTCTATAGTGATTTCATCCGATTTTATATTACTATACATTTCTTTAATTCGCTGTTGAATTACTGTTTCAATATTATCTGGGTCTGATCCAATTGCTTTAATATAATTATAAATTCCTTTTGGATCTTCAAAATAGATTAATTCGCCATCTTTGGCTAATTTGTTAGCAATTGGTTGATTATCTACTGTGAGGGTTTTATTCTCACTAAAAAAATGTAATTCTATAAATCCAGATAATTCACTTCCTTTTATTCCCCATTTTTCATAATGAAACGCTGGAATAATCTGAAAAAGTATCTGATTTTCTGCATACAAATTTATGTGTAATCCTGTTGATCCATTATTCAATATTTGACGAACCATATTAGCTATTGAATTTTGCTTTTTATCTGCTTTCCTCCTTTTAAAAAACCTATCAAACATCTTTTATCGTTTTTTTAATGACACACAACGGCTAGTGCATGCGCCCGTGCCGACCAGCGGGAGGCATGGACGTATGCACGATGTTAGGCGCGGTTATTCCAGGATTTGAAAACCCAAACCCCAATTTTTCTCATTCGCTATCCCCAGACTCTAATCTACTAATTCTGGCCCGTATCTTCTTTATCTTTTTCCCCAGACTCTGATCGATCAATCCATACCCCCAAATTTCTCTTATTCGCTATCCCCGGACTCTGATCTATCAATCTCAGCCCACGTCATCCTTTTCCTTTTCCCCAGACTCTGATCGATCAATCTAAACCCCAAAATTCTCTTATTCGCTATCCCAAGACTCGGATCTACCAATCTCAGCCCACATCATCCTTATCTTTTTCCCCAGACTCTGATCGATCAATCCATACTCCCAAATTTCTCTTATCCGCTATCTCAAGATTCTGGTCTACCAATCTCAGCCCACATCACCCTTATCCTTTTCCCCAGATTCTGATCGATCAATCCACCCCCCAATTCTCTCTTATTCGCTATCTCCAGACTCGGGTCTACCAATCCTGACCCTCATCATCCTTATCCTTTTCCCAGACTCTGATCGACCAATCCATACCCCCAGTCTCTCTTATTCGCTATCCCAGGGCTCTGGTCTACCAATCTCGCCCACATCATCTTTATCTTTTTCCCCAGACCTTAATCAATCAACCCGAACCTCCTAGCCGCGCCTAACGGCTCGGCTATGCGCCGTGCGACGTAGGAGCATGGACGCCATAGCCTGTGTTAGGCGCATTACATATTTATTTTCAAGATGTATAATATAAGTAGAATAGAGATAATCGTCATTATCATCGAACTATATTTCCAATAATTTATTTTTTCTGACGCAAGCTGTTGTTTGTCTGTTGTCAAGATTTCTGCCAACAAAGCCTTAACCGCACCTCTGTATTTCCCGTTTTTATATTCGCTTAGATACTCAACGCATTTTTGCTCAGATTTAGAAGATACTAAACCTTCGTAAAAATGTTTTTCATCCTGCTCCTTTTGTATTCGAATTAGCTCCCTTTTCACCTCTTTGACATGTTCTTCGTTTTTGTAAGTACTTTTACCGATATAATCTAAAAGATCACTCTCATTGGGCGTTAGCATTAATTGATCAAATTCCTCCTTATCTAAACGCAACTCTCGAAGCCTTTCTAAAGTTGCCTCAAATTCTGAGTGATGCCTTGAATCAGAATACTTACTTAAAAAGTTAGCATACGAATCTTCAGAATTCTCTTTCTTTGCAATAAGAGCATCTTTTTCTAGTTCTAATTGCTCTGAGAATTTATTATACTTGTTTTCATCGCAATACTCTGTAATTTGGTCCACATCATTTGTAGCAAGCACTCTAAGGAAACCTATTGCATCATCAAATTGAGGTTCTTCAAAGTATAAATACTCTTTTATCTTATCTTTTAATTCAACGATATTTTCTAAGTGCCTTGCTTCAAAAGCTTCTTCAAATGACTCAACTACAGTCTTTTCATTATTTGCTATCTGTTCGATTTCTTCGAGTTCTGACTTTAAATCAGCACCAACATTATCTATTTCTCTCTTGATAATTTCCAAAACATTAATTCCGCTGGCTTCATTAATTTCACTGAGTATTTCAAGTCGTTTCTTCTCTGCTCTTTCCTTATTAAGTAAAGTTACTACGGTATCAGAGTATATGTTTTCAAATCCATAATTTTGAAGAAATTTTTCATACTTTTCAAGTCTTCCCTCTTCCTTCAGTGCTGAATAGTCACGCTCCATTCTTGCTTGGTAGTCTAATTCTTCTATTCTCTCCCTTGCTTCCTTGATCATTAACCCTACCTCACCAAATCGTTCTGTATATAGTTCGTAATCATCTAATGAATTACACTCCTCAAAGAATTTTAGTTCTACCAGATAATCTTTTGCCTTATCTAAGAAACCTGCATCAGTTCCTTGGAAAGCTTGTATATATTCCTCTATCTCTGTTATATCTAAGCTGTTTTCAATACTAGTCCACGCTTCGATATCTAAAGAATCAAAAACAGACTTAACCTTTGCTGTTAATTGCGATTTTGGGTATATTGATATGAAATGTTGAAGCTTTCTGGGTTCTTTAGAATTAATTGCTATATCCGCCGCATCTTTGACTTCTTCCTGTTTTCTCTTTATATATTCTTCTGCTTTTTCAATAAGTGGTGCCATTTTTTTTATTTCATCTTCTCTGTGACCATTCAAGAATTCTTGAAGTTGTTCGATCTGCTCATCGTTTTCATTTAAAATGTATTCATCTAACTCTTTTTCTAAGGCACTAATCTTATTTTCAAAATTTATTTCATCCAGCAATTTCTTCGCTTGATACTGATATTCGGTATAGTTGGGATTATTTAAGTACTTTTCCAACATGCTGATCTTAGCACCTGTATCCTTTTGGTTTTCAATATCATAAAATGCAGTCATATCTTCAATTAAACTATAAGCCTTTGTCACATAATCTCCATATGGGAATTTTTCAATATAGATTTTTAGCCGTCCGATCCGACTAAGTGTAGCGGTGTTTTTTGAAGTTAAAACTTCATCCCAAGTTTGTCTATCTTTTTCTTGATTTTCTATCTTGGCTTCTATTTTTTTTGCAAGTTTGGCATAAGGCGAGTTGGGAAAGTTTTCTATAAACTGACTGAAAACTGCTTTTTCTTTAGTCAGTCTAATTTCATTCCACGTATTTTCTGCCTCCTTATCTCCTGTTACTGCATTGTAAAGTTGTTCTAGTAGAACCTTGACCTGATTCATCTCTCGAGTAAAGAGACCAGTATCGCTGAATCGGTCATATTTTTTGAGTTCTACCAAAGTAAGGGAAATTGATTTCGTTAAAAAATCAACTTCGTCTCTAAACTCTTTTAGTCTTTGGGAAGCAAAATCAACTCTTTCCTCATTAACCTGGGGGTGATTGTTAAGATAAAAACTATAGCCTTCTACGTTATCTAACATTTTCGCTTTTTCCCAGTCTGCCTCTTCTGTATTTCTAAGTGTCAATAAGAAATCACCTCCTCCATGCCCCGTAAAATAACCTTCTCTAGGCAAACTTATTTTTTCGTTTGATATCGCATATTTAGTGAACCCGATAACATTGAGTAAATTCAACCTTACAATACTGGAATTTTCTTTTAAATATGACACAATTGCAGTCATAAAAGGCGACATATTGCTTTCCCTATCTGTATCGAATGATATTTGTTGTGATAAAGAGGAAGTAAATATAACGCGGGAAAATCCATAATTGTCCCCTCTTTGACTTGAAAAATAGTCTTGCTGAAATAATGCTCCTGCATCACAGGTATTTACAATAACTGCAATATTCCTATACTTATCCAAAAGCTTGATTTGCGTTTCTAAATCCTTCCCGCTATACCATGTTGACTTCATTTCAAACTGACTATCTGATAACGGGAAGAAGTAAGTTCCGTTTTCGGCTAGACCGTGACCATTTAATGTGATAATAATATCTAAATTCTCTTTGTAGTTAATATATAAATTAGTGAACTCTCGTTCAATGCGCATTCTTGTGGCCTCTGAGTTCTTTAAAACTATAGACTTTGAAACGTAGTACTTTTCAGATAAAATCCGATCGAAATTTTCCAAATCAGCTATACTTGAGGAGAGATTTGTTAATTTTGGATCATTATACCTCTCCACTGCGATTCCTAAATGAATTACTTCTCTCATCTCCAATTAATTATTCTATGCTGAAATTTCGAAATAGTAAACATAATACGGAACTTAGGAGTGAAATTAATTGATTTTCTACTACTATTTTCCGAGTTCACTTGTAAAGCAACATATCGCCCATCAGAATATTCTATTGGAGGATTTATCTCCATCCATCCAGGGATAATATCTAAGTCCTTACTAGAATAAAGCTTGGGTTCATATTTGATATGCTTATAAGTTGATAAGCCTCTATTCTTTATAAAATCACTTATCCTTTGAGCTGGAGGGTGAACGTTTTTAAACGATATTGCGGAAGGATAATTTTCTATAAAATAATACTGTTTTGCAATATACGCACCGTCACAAACGGTTATGCCATAATCCTCTGAAAAATTTACATCATCTATGTAGTTAAAAAACAAGTAAATCGGAATGCCACCGACTTTCTCAGCATATTCAAGTAAATTTTGGATTTGAAAACCATACTCATCGCTGGAATGCCAAATCTGGCGATATTTAGGTTCTGTATTGACAGTGCCTCTGAAAATTCTCTTGCATTGACAGGGGAAAACTAAATATCTATCACTATCAACTTCAACGACTATTTCCAAATCATTACCATTTGCTTTTTCATTCTTTGCATGCCATAATCTTATGGGGCTTTGAATTTTATCATTAGCAATAAGTATTGAAAGATCACGGCACAATCTATTCGTAAATTCTACTTCGTTTATCCTTGCCAATCTATCGCCTAAAAGGAAATTGGCTTTAATATCGTCCCAAATACTTGAACTACAATAGTCTAACCAATCAGTTATCTCCCCTGACCTGATAAACTTTTCGTAAAATCTATTTTTTCGAGTTAACATTAGTTTTCATTTGTTGCGCCTAACGGCCCGGCTACGTGACGTGCCGGACTTTAAATTTACCATTTTCGTTTCATTTCACAAATGCTAGTGCAGGCAGC
>CAKZQZ010000073.1 GCA_937142855.1 uncultured Alphaproteobacteria bacterium
ATCAATACCGTTGAGAATGAGTATCTGATCAATATAGAAAAGGGTGTGGTAACCAGCGTTCAAGAAGGACCTTTTGTAATGCCAAGCTACGTTTTCAAATTAACTGCACCTAAAGACGAATGGTTAAAATTTTTACAGCCTATACCTCAACCAGGCTCTCACGATATTATAGCAATGCTTCGAAGAAAAGTTTTAAAATTTGAAGGAGATCTCCATCCTTTAATGTCTCACTTACTATACTTTAAATTACTTCTAGCCTCCTTAAGACCAGTGGAAAATAAAAATGAAAATTGAAAAAGAACCTATTTCTGGTCAATATGGGAAATTTAAAATTGATGGTATTGACTATAGAATATACTGGGAAGAAGCAGGCCAGGGCATTCCGCTAGTTTGCTTACACACAGCGGGGTCCGATGGAAGACAATATAGAGCTCTTTTAAATGATAAAAAAATCCTAGAAAGATTTAGGGTAATTGTATTTGATATGCCATGGCATGGGAAATCTTCTCCACCCGAAAATGCAAAAATTCAAAATTATAAATTATCTACTGATTTTTATATTTCCCAAATCATGAGTTTTATAAATGGTCTTGAATTAATAAAACCAGTTGTAATGGGTTGTTCTATAGGAGGAAGAATTATTCTTCATTTAGCAATACATTTTCCAGATAAATTTAGAGCTTTAATAGGGCTACAAAGTGCTGGTCATTTAGATCCTTACTACGATATCAGCTGGCTTCATAGACAAGATGTACATGGAGGAGAAGTCTGCGGAGGTATTGCCTATGGCTTAATGGCACCAACAAGTCCTGAAAGTGATAAATTTGAAACAATGTGGCATTACATGCAAGGTGGACCTGGGATTTTTAAAGGCGACTTGTTTTTTTATAAATTCGATGGAAATATTGGTAATGAAATAAAAAAAATTGATAATTCAAAATGTCCAATTTATTTATTAACTGGTGAATATGATTACTCAGCAACACCAGAAGAGACAAAATCACTTGCTGATACTATTGGGATTGAAATGATTAAAATGAAAAATGTAGGTCATTTCCCAATGAGCGAAAATCCAAAAGAATTTTTAGAATACTTACATCCAGTGTTAAATAAAATTAGTTAATTACCAATCTTTTCCAGCTGTCCATCCACCATCTACAATCAAATTTGTTCCGGTACAAAAACTTGCCTCTTCACTAGCAAGATATAAGACTGCACTAGAAATTTCATTAGGTTCTCCCCAACGTTTCATTGCGTGTAAATTTCTTACTTTTTGTGATGCTTCCTCATCTTGAAAATATCTTTCTGTTAATGGCGTTCTAATTACTCCAGGCCCAACAGCATTCACCCTTATATTATATTTAGCTAAATCCATTGCTAGTTGTTTTGTCATTCCTGCTGTAGCATGTTTAGAAGCTGTATATGCACACCTATTTGGTGCAGAAGTTACACTTAGGGTAGAAGACGTTATGACTATGTTTCCTTTTACCTTATTCTCAATACATTTTTTTGCGAATGTTTGAGCCGTAATAAAAACGCCAGTGACGTTTATATCAATTACTTTTCTCCACTCCTCAATAGATAATTCTAACGGCGAAACAATTTCTCTTATTCCTGCATTACAAAATGCAATATCCAAGCTACCAAAATGATGATAAGCATTTTTTATCACTTCTATAGTTTCACTTTGATCAGTTACATCTAGCTTGAATGGTTCTGCGATACCACCAGCAGACGTTATTTCATCAGATACTCTTTTAGCCTGATCAAAGTCTAAATCTGAAACAGCCACATTAGCGCCTTCTTTAGCAAAGCTTAATCCTGTTTGACGGCCAATCCCACCAGCGGCTCCAGTAATAATCACCGTTTTGTTTTTAAATCTCATTGAAAATTCCCCCAGTAAATGCAAGTTTATTTAAAATAATTTTTTTCACAACAAGTAATCTTATCAGGAGATATAGATTGGATATAGAACATTTAGTTTTCGATAAGGGACCCAAAAGAGTTGGCCCATTTAGTCATGCTGTTAAGGCAGGAGACTTTATTTTTATTACTGGGCAAATGCCTACTTTACCAGACAATCCTGATGTACTTATTAGTAATGACGTAGAAGAACAAACTCATCAAGTAATGAAAAATCTAATAAATGTTTTAGAACAATGTGGTTCTTCACTGGAAAGAGTGACTTTTGTAAGAGTATACCTAGTGAATTTTCAAGACTTTGATAAGGTAAATAAAATTTATAAATCTTATTTTAATGAAGACAAACTTCCTGCAAGAACATGTATAGGTGTTACTGGTCTTGCTGTAGGTGCTTCAGTTGAAATCGATCTTATAGCAAAACAATAATTTAGAAAAATACAATAATGAAAATGAAAGATAGTCCGTTTCGAAAAGGTGTTTTGACTGGGTTTGGTTTTCCAGGGATTGGAATGAGTGCCGCTATGTTTGGTTATGGAGTTTATGCCGGCGAGGCCGGTCTTGATATTTATATATGTGTTGCTTCATTATTGGTGCTCTGGAGTATGCCAGGAATGGTTATTTTTGTATCTTTATATACAATTGGTGCCCCTATTATCTTACTTTTTACAACAGTATTATTGGCAAATGTTAGACAATTTTTTCTAGTATTATCAGGTATGACCTTAATAAATATTCATAGTCATAAAATATCTTTCATTTCTAAATTACTATGGGCCCACTTAATTAGTCCTACAGGTTGGGCTGAATTATCAAAGGCTAGGAATGAATTAGAGGAAAAAGAACTTCTTCATTTTTTTAAAGGTTTAACCTTGGCCTTAGTGACTATCACTTCTTTAACAACAATAATTGGTTATAAATTATATTATTTACTTCCTTCAGATATTGTGTCCATTCCAGTTTTTATCATGCCGTTATATTTAACCATTTTGATGCTAAGAGCTGTTGAAATTTATTATAGAGTAGCTGTGATAAGTGGAGGCATCATTTGCCCTATTCTATTCCCCTACTTTGGTGATTGGAGTTTAATTATAGCAGGCCTTTGTGGAGGGACACTTGGGTTGGCGGTTAATCATTTCTTAAATAAAAGTAAAGCAAATGCTTAATTTTTTATCTGAAGATAGTAACCTACTGCCATGGGTTATGCTGCTCATAGCGAGTCTTGGAATATTTATATGGAGAATTCTTGGACTTGTTTTATCAAAAAAAATAGATAAAGACAGTCTTTTAGCAAAATGGATAAACGCTGTTGCTTTTGCTATGACAACAGGACTTATGATTAGAATAATCATTTTCCCGACTGGAGCTCTAGCAGAAACTCAATTACTCGAGAGACTTATACCTTTCTTAATTGGCGTGTTAACGTTCTTATTCTTTTCACAAAAGCCAATTGTAGGACTTCTGGTTGGTGTTTTAGCATTTAGCTCTACGGTTATTTACAATCAATATTTTTAATTATCAGAAACTAATTGCTTCGCAATAATAAGTTTTTGAAGCTCATTAGTTCCCTCACCTATAGCTAAAAGTGGAGCGTCTCTGTAATATCTTTCAATATTATACTCTGGTGAATACCCAAACCCTCCATGAATTCTCATTGCTTCGGTAGAATTAAATAAAGCTGTTTCTGTTGCGAACAGTTTAGCCATTCCTGCTTGTAAATCTGACCTTTTTCCAGAGTCATAAGCTTTTGCAGCTTGTTCAGTTAATAATCTAGAAGCTTCAAGTTTAGTAGCCATTTCAGCTAACTTAATTTGTATAGACTGATGTTCGCTAATTGGTTTTCCAAATGTTTTTCTAGTCTTTGCATACTCAATAGAATCTTCTAAAGATGCTCTTGCAACCCCTACTCCTCTAGCAGCAACATTAATACGTCCTAATTCTAATCCAGCTAAAATTTGTTTTAACCCTTTACCTTCTATCTCTCCAATAAGATTGGAAATAGGGACTTTAACATTTTCAAGTTGAACTTCACCCGTATCTATCCCTCTGTAACCAAGCTTTTTTAATTTTCTTGATACAAACCCGTCTTTCTTTTCTACAAGTATTAAACTCATACCTTTATGTGCTGGATTAATATGAGTATCTGTTTTAACTAAAACTGCCAGAACATTTCCCTGAACAGAGTTTGTTATCCAAGTTTTAGTTCCATTAATTACATAACTATCATCTACTTTTTCTGCTTTTGTTTTAATTGATTGAAGGTCAGTTCCACAATCTGGTTCTGTTAGAGCTATCCCACCTCTTAATTCTCCAGATGCAAATTTTGGAAGATAATGTTTTTTCATCTCTTCCGTTCCAAATCGTTCTACTGCAGCACACATGATGAGGTGAGAATTAAATATACCAGAAACTGACATCCAAACTGCGGAAACATTTTCTACTATTTTTGAATAGGTAACAGCAGACAACCCTAAACCTCCATATTCAGGCGAAATAGTTGCTCCAAAAAGTCCTAGCTCTGCCATTTTATCAGCAATCATTTGAGGGTATTTGTCTTCGGATTCAAATTCTTTGACAAACGGCTTTACGTCTTTTTCTAGAAACTTATTTATAGTGTCTATTATTAGATTATCTTCTTCTGACATTGAGCTTTTTTGTTCAAGTTCAACTATGCTTTGCTCATTCATATTTTTCTCCTAGAAATGTCTATCTGTCAATTTGGCTGTATTCAAAGATAGAATTTATATTATTAGACTGGTCAATCTTTAGCATTAAATTTGTTAATTCATCAATTCTCATATTAGACAAATAAGGCTCAGTTAAACTTCTAAATTTAGAAATGAACTCAGAATCATCCATAAAATTTTCAGGCTCGCCCTTTGGAATTTTTATAAATTTTTCGTGTTTTTTTCCCTTAACAACGATTTTAACTTTGGCACTCATGTATTCAGGACAGCACTCTTCAGCATCCATGTCAGGATTTACCTTTATTTTACTACATAAAGATAGCGTGTCTTTATTACTCAGATGGTTTTTATAATCGTCCCATTTCAAACCTCCACTTTGAACAGCAACCGCGGCACAAAACGGCATTGAAAATTGTCCATCAACTACGCTCTTAGGATTTTGTTTGTCTCTTAACGGGTAACCTATAATATTTAAAGCCGTTTCTGACAAACCAATATCAACATCATCTAAATCATCAGCAGAAAAACCTAACTCTTTTTTTAGTTCAATTATTCCATCAATTGCAGCATGACTATATCTGCATGATGGATAAGGTTTAACTCCTAAATTGAGAGTTTCAAATTTTTTTCCCAACCCATCTACTGCTTTATCCATATTCCCGCCAGAGGCATATGAATGAAAATAACCCCATTGTCCTTCAAAAGCTTGCGAAGGCCCTTTAAACCCTTCACCAGCCATAATAGCACAACTTAAACCATTTTGGGCCGCTTGCCCAACGTGTGATCTTTTCGTCCAAGCGCCATCTGTTAAAAACTGCATAGATCCAGCTGACTGACTAAGCGCTATTCCAAAAGCAGATATATACTGATCTTTATCTAAGCCTATCAGATATCCTGCCGCTGCGGCTGCACCAAAAATACCGCAAGTAGCTGATGGGTGAAAACCTTTCTTATAGTGAGTTGATGAACCACCTGCTAATCCCAACCTTATCTGAACTTCATAACCCACAACACAAGCAGCGATTAACTCTTGTCCTGAGGATTGATTCATTTCAGCAGCCGCTAAAGCGGCAGCTAAAATAGGTGCGCTTGAATGAAGTGAAGCCTCTGCATGAGTGTCATCAAAATCAAGAGAGTGAGCGAGGGTGCCGTTTAGCAAAGCAGCAGCACTAGGAGAGTAGTTTTTTTCATCTGAAAAAACTTGGCAGCTTCCATTAGACATTTCTAGTTTATTAATAGCTGATACTAAACTCGAAGTTGATTCTGCGTCATGTCTTGCTCTAATAATAATGCCAACAGTATCTAAAATTAATAATTTAGTTCTTTTTATAACCTCAGGAGGAAGGTCTTCATACATTAATTTCTGACAAAACTCAGCAAATTTTTCGGTCATATTTTCCATCAGTTTCTCCAAACAATAATAAAAAATGTTAAACTAAAATTTAATTTTACAAAACTAAAATTTAACTATTAATATACATATTCTTTAAATGCGTGAGAGTTATTCCAATGAGTAAACCCTATGAATTAACAGCCACCGAAGCTATTAGATTAATACAAAACAGAGAGCTCTCAATATCCGAATGGGTATCTAGTTGTTTTTCGAGAATAAAAGAAAAAGAAAATGTTGTTAAAGCATGGATTTATCTTGATGAAGAAAATGCAATAAAAAAAGCACGAGAATTAGATAATACCAATAACTCTAATCTTCTTGGGATCCCTTTTGGCATTAAAGATATTATTGATGCAAGCGATGTGCCTTCAGGACTTGGCACACCTTTTTATGAAAATAATATTCCTGCTAGAGACGCGGCGTCTGTTGCGGTAGCTAAAGAGTCAGGTTGCGTATTTATGGGTAAAACTGTTTCGACTGAACTTGGTCATAGAGCGCCGGGGTTAACAACGAACCCTCACAATAAAAATCATACTCCTGGCGGGTCAAGTTCCGGATCGGCTGCGGCAGTCTCAGCTTTAATGGCTCCGATATGTTTTGGAACCCAAACAACAGGATCAGTTATTAGGCCTGCTGCTTACTGTGGTGTTATTGGATATAAACCAACATATGGAGATTTTGATAAATCTGGAATTCTTCCAAACTCTCCTTCTATAGATACTTTAGGATTAATATCTAGGTCGGTTGAAGATATTTCTCTTTTTAGATCAATTCTACTAGAAGAAAAACTTGTGGAACCTAAAAGAATAAATTTGAAAAAACTTCGTATTGGTTTTGTTAAAACACCACACTGGAACAAGACCGATATATCTACCCAAAATAAATTAGAGTCATTTATTGAAACTCTTCGATTAGAAAAATTCGATATCACAGATCTTAACATTGATAAACTTATCTCTAAAGCAGACAAACTACATGTTGATGTAAGTGGATATGAATTTAAGCGATCAATTTCATATGAGAGGTTTAATCACTATAATGAATTAAGTGATATTTTGAGAAATGGTCGTTTAAGTGATGGTTATCAGGTAACTAATGAATTGTATAAAAAAGCTATTAAAGAGGTACAAGTTTTAAAAAATGATATTGATACAGTTTTTAATAATATTGATTTAATTATTACTCCAAGTGCTCCAGGAGAGGCTTTAAAGGGAATTGAATATACAGGTTCAGCATTATTCAATACAACTTGGTCCCTTTGCGGAAACCCTTGTATAACTATTCCATTATTTAGAGGAGATCAAAATCTGCCAATTGGTTGTCAGCTAGTTACAAAGTTTGGAAGTGACAACCAACTTTTGGACTATGCCAAATCTCTATTTGAACTTTACTTAAAGTGAGAGACAACTAGTAATTCTGGCAATGTTAGAGCCAAAGCTGGAAATAGTAGAACTATGATTAAAACTACTGTATCAGAAATACAAAATGGGAACGACCCCTTGATCACAGTTGTAACAGGTAGTCCCGTCACACCACTAACAGCAAAAAGATTGAGACCCACCGGTGGAATAACACTTCCAATTTCTATACATAATGCTGTTAATATTCCAAGATGAATTGGGTCAACACCTAAAGCCAGAGCTACTGGGAAATATATAGGAACTGTGAGTACTAAAATAGCTACACCAGTCAAAAACATAGATAAGAATAGTAGGGATCCCATTAATGCAAATAAAAATCCAATTCTTGTAAGACCTAATTCACCTGCCCACTCAGCAATCATCTGTGGCCAGCCCATATTGGCTAAGTAAAATTGAAAAATACCAACGCAACCTAATAAGAAAAAAACAACAGCTGTTAAATTCATAGTCCTTAAAGTTGTTGGCATTAATTCTTTAGTGAAAGTCTTTCTCTTAAAAATTAAACCATAAAAAAGAGCGTAGCTAGCTGCAGCAGCTCCAGCTTCCGTAGGCGTAAACACGCCTCCATAAAGTCCACCAAGAATAATAACTGGCATTAATAAAGCAGGAAGAGCCGCTATAAATGAACGCCATACTTCGCATAAATCAAATTTACCTCTTGGAAGCTTTATAAATAAAGACACACTAATTATTATAACAGCATCACTCATAGCCAACATTAATCCAGGGATAATACCTGCGAAGAAAAGGTCAACTATTGACATTTCTGTTATGACTCCAAAGAGTATAAGAGTAATACTTGGTGGAATGAGGAGAGCAATACCTCCTGCAGAGGCAATTACACCTGCAGCCATCCATTTAGGATAGCCTCTCTTAACTAATTCAGGATAGGCTATAACGCTCATAGCTGCAGCCATTGCTGTCGAAGATCCTGAGATTGCTCCAAATAAGACTGCAGCTAGGAGTGTTGCATAGGCAAAACCACCAGGAACCCAGCCTACTAGAGCATCTGCAAACTTAAAAAGACTAGCTACTAAACCAGTTTTTTCCATTAAAAAACCAGCATAAATAAAAAATGGGATGGCAACTAAAGTATACTTGGTTAAAAAACTAAAAAAAGCTTCAAACAAAGTACTGTAAGTTAAGAAGTCATCGAAAAGAACTAATAATGCAGTTGCTCCAGCTAGGGCAATCCCAATAGGTGCTCCCGCAAATAAAAGCGTGAATAAAGATCCCCCCAGAACTCCCATAATAAATTTCCTATTTTAAAATGTTAAACATCGGTTGCAGCTTCAACTTCTGCGGTAAAGTGATCACCCTTTATATAATTATGTATATCTTCAATTAGCTGAAGAAAAGCAACTAATGACATTAAACCCATTCCAAGTGCTAGTATAAAATAAAAAGGCCACATAAAGAAAAACAAGCTCTCTGTCATTTCACTAATTTGTATTGAATACTCAATAGTTGAATAGGATGTATAAGTTAAGGAACCTGTAAATAAGGATACAAAAAAGGAAACAAAAATTTTAGAAAAACCGACCGTCCTATGGAAACCCTTTGCATTTAATAATTGAAGTACTGCGCTCATGACAAGATGATTTCTATTAACTTGAGTAACACAAATATAGAAAGCAACTGATGACACCATCATATATATGACAGCGTCTTGACCCCATTCAAAAACGACACCCAAAATATACCTTCGAATAATTTCAGCTAAGGCAAATAAAGTCACAGCTATCATCAAGTAAGCTGAACATTTACCTAAAATGTTTTCAATTACACTTTGAATTTTTTTTGAGATTTTATAAAAGTTTTCCATGATTTTAGTTTAATTCAAGAAGGCCTGAATTTTTCAGGCCTTCTTAATAAAGTTATTTTCTTGCTTTCTTTCCACGAAGAGCTGAACCAGGAGCATATCTAGCAAAGTCAGAAGCAAATGCTGTACAATCTGTTTTTTCTAGAGCGCTTGATCCTAATGGATTAGCTGCAACAAGAGCCTTAGCTTCTGCAGTAAACTGATCAACTAATTGATCACCTCTGTCATCAACTTTAGATTTAATCCATTTGTTAGTAGCACCACCTTCTTTGGCCTGAATAACAGATGCTTCTTCTGGGCTCATAACATAAATACCAGGTGCACTTTTATCAGTAACCTTGAATTTATCCACAAGTCTCTTGTCGTTACAAAAGTTAATCGCCTTTTGATAAGGGATAAAGTCATTCACGATAATGTCAGCTAAAGTATCTTGCTGTTTCTTATCAAGTGTAGCCCACCATTTGTTTGATGCACCCATCCAGTAATAGTCACCCACAATTCCGTTAATACCAGCAACTGTAAAATATGGAGCTTGCTCTTTAGTAGCGTTAAATCCACCTAAACTAGTAAGTAAACCGTCAATAACACCTGTCTGAAGAGCTGGTGGAACATCACCAAAAGCCATGGTTGTTGGGTTCGCATCTAATGCACCTAATAGGGCGTTTTCAGCAGGTCCCATACTTCTAACTTTTTTACCAGCAAAGTCTGCAGGCACTAAAAGTCTACTCTTAACAGCACCAGCACCCATATACATACTTAAATGTCCAGAACCAAAAATTGTAATACCATGCTTGTCATTGAAAACTTTTTTCAATTCTGCGTATGTTTTTGTTCCGTCTAAACCTTGCATAGCACCTGGTGTAGTTAACTTACCAGCACCATTAATAACGTTAGCGTAAGGCTCAACACTAGCTGTTTTTCCAAACTGACCTGTCATCATCTCTAAGTTACCTTTTGTTAAGGCTTGTGTTCCTTTTGGAACATTATATAGAGACTTAGCCCAGTAAATCTGAACTTTACTGCCTGGAATTCTTTTTTCTACTTGCTCAGCAAAGAAAACCTCAGCTATAGCTGCAGGGTGTGGCGGACCAGAGTGGTCAGAAGCCCAACGCATCTTAATTGGTTTAACTTTATGTCCATCAGCAAGAGCTAAATTAGTTCCAGCTGTGAAAGTTAAGGCAACAGCACTCACTGCACCTAAAAGTGATAGTTTAGTAAATTTCATAAAAATTTCCTCCAAATATTTAGAATCACAACCTATAACGTTCTGCAGATGAGGTAAACAGATAATTACAAGAATTTTTAATAATTTAGTGAATTTGTTATCTAATAATTAATTATTGGTTCTATATAGTCTTATTTTTCTTAAACTTGGCTATTTCATCATCAGTAAAACCAATATCGTTAAGAACATCTTGAGTATTTTCTCCAAGCTCTGGGGCAGTATTATCTTGAAATTCAGAATCAGATATGTGAACAGGTGTTTTTAGCAAACTTATATCGACGCCTTTTTTTGTTTTGAGATGTTGAATGTTGTTTCTATCATTTAAAAAAGTATTTTCTAGTGACTGTTTAAGATCTAAAATTGGAGCTGCTGGAACTATTCCTCCAAATTCTACCAACCATTCTGAAGTGTTTTTTTTCATCAATTCTGTATCAAGAATTTTAGTAACCTCATCTCTATTAGATTGTCTGGCAGCAAAGTTAAGGAATTTCGGATCTGAACATAAATCTTCCCTCCCAAGCTTCTTACATAACACTGGCCAAAAACTCTCTTTATTACACATCAGATAGATCCATCCATCTTTGGTCTTATATAATTGACAAGGAACCAATATTGGGTGTGCTGATCTATCTAATCTCTCACTCTTAAAATCTGTATTTAAAGCCCATGCAGCCATATAGCTTTGATTAAACATTGCCGTGTCAAACAAGTTTACGTCAACGTCTCTACCTAGACCAGTTGAACGAGCTGACAATACCGCACTCACTAAACCAAAAGACATTGTGAGACCAGACATATAGTCAACAATTGAAAGTCCAAACCTTGCAGGAGGGCCATCTGGTTCTCCCGTTAGAGAGAAATATCCAGCCTCCGCTTGCATTAAGTAATCATATCCTGGCCAGTTTTTTCTTGGTCCTTCTCTACCATAAGCAGAGCAATGAGCCGCTACAATTGCATTGTTATAAGGTTTTAATTGGTTATAAGTTATTCCTAATTTTTCAGGAACGTCCCCTCTCAAATTATTACATACTGCGTCTGCATTCTGAACTAGCTTTTGGAGTATCATTTTGCCTTCATCAGACAACACGTCCAATGTCATACTTTTTTTATTTCTATTTAATGCTTGAAAAAAAATACTAGAGGCTGAATTTCTATCATCACCATCTATAAAATAAGGCCCTATATCTCTTAGGTAATCACCACTGGTACCAGCTGGTTCTATCTTTATAACTTCAGCACCCATATCTGCTAAATACTGAGTTCCAAATGGACCAGCACCATATTGTTCAAAAGCAAGAACTTTTAGGCCTGAAAGAGGCATGCTCATTAATAAATCCCTTAATTTTTAGAGTTTTCGATTAATTCATCTACAACACTATATCCTCGTTTCGCTACCAAAAACGATCTGACCATGTCCATCACCACAACTTTATCTTGATTTTTACCTATGTGCCTAACCTTAACAATGCCCTGGGTAGGCCTTGATTTTGACTCTCTTTTGTCTAACACCTCTGTCTCAGAATATAAAGTATCACCAACGAAAACAGGTGCTGGTATTTTAATTTCCTCCCATCCTAAATTTGCAATTGCTTTTTGACTTGTACCGCTAACACACATTCCAGTAACAAGAGCCAAAGTAAAAGCGGAGTTTACAAGATATTTTCCAAATTCAGATTTGGATGCATAATTAGCATCAAAATGTATTGGATGTGTATTCATAGTTAAATTTGTAAACCAAATATTGTCAGCCTCAGTTACAGTTCTACCTGGCCAATGTTCATAAACATCACCTACCTGAAAGTCTTCAAAGTATCTACCTGGATCCTCCCTATATCTTTGTGGTCCTATTTTCCTGATTCCATAGGCGTTTTCATCCATTTAATCCTCCCTCGATAAAATCGATCTAGCAACAGCCAAAACAGGTGCATCTACCATTTTACCTTGATATTTAAATGCTCCTGTACCAGCAGTTTTAGCTTCCTCCAGAACACCCCTAGCCCACTCAA
This sequence comes from uncultured Alphaproteobacteria bacterium, assembly GCA_937142855.1. Taxonomy (GTDB): domain Bacteria; phylum Pseudomonadota; class Alphaproteobacteria; order Puniceispirillales; family Marisalimonadaceae; genus Marisalimonas. The sequence goes on from CAKZQZ010000073.1 coordinate 12,475, forward strand.
GTTCAGTTTTTGTTGGCCTGTAAGCATCATGAATAGGTTTTATTTGATCAGGGTGAATGGCAAATCTACCCGAAAATCCCATTGACTTAATATATTGTGTCTCTTCTCGACAACCATCTGGATCTCTAAAATCCAACCAAACTCCATCAAGAGCTAAAGTATCATATAAGGCTGCTGCATTTATAATTTTCCCTCTTCCATAGGCCAAACTTGGTTTGCCCATATCACCTCCTGTTGAGGCACAGTAATCCGCAGAACCAAACCCAATTCCAGAAAACTCTATTTCAGAACAATCCCATTGCTCAACAGTTGCTATTCCCTTAGGAGTTTCTATTTGAGGTAATATTAATATTTTTTTACCCAAATCTTTTAAAAAAATTCTGCATTCATCTGCTGATTCTATTTTGGGAATTGCAATCGAATATGGAAGAGATGACAAAGACTTTAACATCTTTAAATCTTCCTTATATTCATCAGTATCTAAAGCATTAATACGCAACAAAAATTTGTCTGGTTCACCGTTATAGTTGCTATTAGCAAGCTCTGCAAAGTTGGTTCTACCAATATCCTTTTTATCATGAGCAAGGCCATCTTCTAAATCAAAGATTACCTTGTCAGCACCTGATCCTATTGCTTTTGGTAGCCTTTCTATTTTATCCGTTGGTAAAAATAAAATACTTCTCAAAGTTTTCTCCTATATGTTTTATTTCGCTTAGGAGCCAAATTCAGCTCTAATCAATTTGCCGTGTTCATCTAATTCAGGCATCTTATTTACCTTTGGAAGGTAATTATCATGTATAGCACCTGGGCCAAGAACTTTAACCACCCCTTTTTTAGTATCAACTTCCAAAAAGTTATTCTGTGGATGGTTTTTAAGTTGTTCCATATCTGAAATTCTTCCATAAGCTACACTTGCTTTTTCAAGCTTAGAAATCAGTTCTTCTCTCTCAAATTTCAAAAACTTATCTTGAATAATTTTCTCTGTTAACGTTCTATTAGATACTCTGTCAGAGTTCGTTTTAAATCTACTGTCATGAGCCATAGTCTCATCTTCAAGAACTATTTTACATAAATTTACCCATTCTCTATCATTTTGAATTGCTATTAAAATAGTAAGATTATCCTTACATGCAAATGCACCATAAGGAACAATTATAGGATGTGTCATCCCATTCCTTTTAGGTGTTTTTTGATTGTAAACATAACCAAGGTAAAAAGGATTCATCCAATCAGCCAGTGAATTAAACATTGAGACTGATATATGTCTTCCTTTTCCTGACACTCCCCGCTTGATTAAAGCTTGTAAAATAGCTTGGTAAGCTGTCATACCGGCTGATATGTCACAAACTGAAGGGCCTACTTTTGCTCTGCCGTCAAAACCATCTTTGTCAGGGTGACCTGTAATGTCGATTACGCCTGTTTCTGCTTGTATAAGCATATCATAAGCTTTTTGGTTCTTATATGGACCATCATCTCCAAAACCTGATATGGAACAAGTAATAAGGCGAGGATATTGATTTCTTAATTCTTTTAAATCTAAACCAAGACGCTCAAATGCTCCTGGTGCTAAATTTTGGATTAAAATATCCGCCTTAGATATAATATTTTTAAAAAGTATAAAATCTTTTTCATTTTTTAGGTCTAGTGAAACTGATTCTTTACCTCTATTCAACCAAACAAAATAAGCGCTGTTTCCAAGAGCGTTACTATCATAGTTTCTGGCAAAATCTCCCTCTGGCCTTTCAATTTTAATAACTCGAGCACCCGCATCCGCTAATCTACACGAAGTATATGGTGCTGCCACAGCTTGTTCAACTGTTACTACTAACAATCCATCAAGGTCTTTGCTGGAATCTTGATTGCTCATTATTTTATTAAACAATCAACTAATGAGCTAACCTTATTTTCTTTAGAATTAAGGATTTTTGAAATTTCATCAGATTTTGGTTTTGACAATAAAGAAGAAGATTTATTGACTATCTTTGTTTCCAAAACATTTTTTTCAATTTCATCAGATAAATCGTGATTATTTTTAATATTACTTGATCCATCTTTGATTGAAATTTTTGACTGGGTGTTTGAAAGTGTCTCATTAGGAATAACCCTTACCTTATCCCTCATCTTCTGCATATTTTCATCAAAACAAATTTCATCATTATAAGTGTCTAAATTAGATGTATCTTTTCCATAAATAGACATTGCTGCTGTTAGTTTATAAGAAAACTTGGACTCCAAACCAGTTTTGGGTTCTTCAATGTTACAAACTTTTAACCAAGAGGGATTTGTTTCTATCTCAATTTCTTCAATTGTTTCTGGATTAAAGTTATTTTCTTGTTTTAATTCGTCTAAAGCTTCTAAGAATGAGTGTAAGCCGTGACAACACGCATGAAATTTATATTTAATCTCTGGAAACAAAAAATCATCCCCTAAGTTTTCAATTGCTCTAGGCGGTATTTTTTTATCCCAACCATGGGTTTGGAAAAAACCCTGATCACATTCAATTCCATCGTCTCTAGAAATAAAACCTAACTTAGATAGTTTAGCGGCCTCGATACCGTTAGAAGCCGCCATACCTGCATGATAAGGTTTACCCATAGTTCCAAATTGAGACTTTATTCCTGATGCTCTAGTTGAAACTATTCCAAGAGCATTTATTGTTTGGTCTTCATTCAAACCTAGTAATTTTGAAGCAACAATAGTTGATCCAAATGATCCACTTGTAGCTGTTTGATGAAATCCGGCATTGTAGTGTGAATAACCTAGGATATGTCCTATTCGCGTAGAAACCTCTACCCCAGTCATATAAGCTAATAACAATTCCTCTATTGAAGAGTTTAATTCTTCACCAAGTGCCAAAGCAGTTGGAAGAGCACTAGATGTTGGATGGCCTACAAAAAGAAAATGTGTGTCATCATAATCTAATGCATGACCAGTAGCCCCATTAGCTAAAGCAGCTCCTCTAGCAGATACATTATGACCTGAAGTAATGACCCTAGCTTGATTCACTCCATTTTCTTCTTTAACCATTTCTGCAACAATTTTAGAAACTGGCTCTGTTTTCCCAGCATAAGCCACACCACACCAGTCCAGTATTGACATTTTCCCAAAAAACTTCATTTCGTCATTGAAACTGTCTAGTTTAGTATTATACCCGTAGCTACCAAATAATTTTGTTATTGATGTCATCTTTCCCTCTATTTATTCAAAAAAAGCTTCTGCTTGCATTGTCATCCCTGTCCCCTTAACAGCACCCCAACAACTAACACTACCGTCTGTATTTTCTTTAGCACCAATTATGTAATCGCTGTTAGCAAAGACTGGTGCCATAACTTTATGATTAAAAGACGTAACTGATTTACCTTTTAATTTTTCGGCTGCTCTAAGTAAAAAAGTTGCTTGTAATGGACCATGAACTATTAAATCAGGATAATTTTCTTCATTCTTTGTGTAAGGATAATCATAATGAATTCTATGCCCAACAAAACCAATTGCTGAGTAACGAAAAAGAATAGTTGGATGCATGAAAATTGTTTCTGTAAAATCTGCATCATCAGGTATTGTGTCAGAAACTCCTGAACCTCCACCAGCTTTACTAACATCTCTGTAAACAATATTATGAAGTTCATGAAGACGAACTTCATCTTCAACTATATATTCATATTCCGCAGTTACAAAACATAATTGCCCTGTCCTGCCTTCTTTTAATTTGATATCAGCAACCTTAGACTTTTTTACAACTATATCCCCAACTCTTAGAGGTTTTTTTACTTTGATTTGACTACCAGCCCACATTCTTCTAGGTAGGGGAACCGGTGGAAGAAAATCGCCTCGCGCTGGATGAGAATCAACGCCAAGCTCATCATTTTTTTTCAAATTCCAACCCAACATCCAATGTATACCTGTTGTAACAACCTCCCCAATTGCTGGATTGCCTGGATCAATATTTAATGTGGCTCTGTACCTTTGCTCAACAATTGGAGTAATGTAATCAGTTACCATTTCTGTGTTGCCTAGCCACTTATTTAAATGATTAATATCTAACGCTTCATTATCCATTTTCTGAACCTTTAAAATTTATTATTAATTTGTTAACAATTATATAATATTAAACATACAAGATTTTCAATTAATAAAAATTTAATCTAAAAAGAAAAAAATGCCCTCTTTAATTTTATATATTGATGAAAACATCAAACAGAGTTTAGATCAAAACAATCTACAACCCATAGAAAAAACTATAATTGAAATTATTTTACATGAACTTGATGCAACAAAAGACAATTGTCAGATTACTTGGATTAAAACTAATATATTGACTTCAGATTATAAAATTTTTGGTGAAATGAAATTTCGTCAAAAAAAGAGTAGAAATAAAAACAAAAAAGAGAATTGTTTAAAAAAAATTGGCAATGTTTTACATAACTATTTTAAAGTATCTACAAGATTGCGAGCTTTTTCGATTGAAGATGCTTCTATAACTTCTTTAGACATTAAAAAATGAAATAATCATTAGTAAAGATAATGAAAGGATAAAAATGAGCAAAGGTATTGTAATAACAAATGTTGATGAAAGAGGCGTTGCTGAAGTTATTTTAAACCGACCTGAAAGAAACAATGCGTATAATGGAGAAATGATTTCAGAACTTATTAAGAGTTTTACAGCACTTAATGAAGATCAAGATGTGAGAGTTGTATTGCTAAGAGGAAATGGGAAACATTTCCAAGGTGGCGCTGATTTAGAATGGCTCAAAGAAATTGGTAAATTAGATCAAGAAGAGAACATTGAAGTCTCCAAAAGAACAGCAAGTGCTATTAAAGGCTTAATTGAGTTTCCTAAGCCAACAATAGCTATGATACATGGAGGATGTTTTGGAGGAGGCACAGGAATAGCGGCTGCAGCTGACATTGTTATTGCAAGTGAAGATGCAATTTTTTCAATTGCCGAGGCAAAATGGGGTGTCATGGCTGGTATTATTATTCCTCACCTAAATGCAAGTATTGGAGTTAGAAATGTAAGAAGATATGCTTTAACATGTGAACGCTTTGATGCCAGACAAGCAAAAGATATGGGTTTAGTTCATGAAATCTGCAAAACTGGGGAACTTGAGCAAACCGTTAAGCCAATAATTGAAAATTTACTTTTATGCGCACCCATTGCTTTAGAAATGACAAAAAAAAGAAGTCTGATAGAAAGTGATCTTATTTTATCTAATGAAAAATTTAATGAACTGGTTTTAGAACATTCCCAAAAGAGAATGACAGAAGAAGCTGCTGAAGGTTTGAATAGTTTTCTTGAAAAAAGAACTGCTTCTTGGTACCAGAAATAACTCTTTAAAAAGGAAAAAACATGCCCGCTTTAGTTACTAATTCAAAAATTTGGGGTGAAATGTTTGGTACAAAAGAGATGCATTATGTATTTTCAGATGAAAGAACAATTCAATTATATTTAGATGTAGAAGCTGCGCTTGCAAGATCACAATCAAAATTAGGAATAATTCCTAAAGAGGCTGGCGAAAAAATAACGGAAGCATCCAAGCTAAATTTTATTGATTGGAAAAAATTAGAAAAAAGAACTTCAATAGTTGGTTATCCTATCCTTCCTGTAGTAGAACAATTAAGTAGTTCTGTCAAAGATGGTTATGGACAATTTTGTCATTGGGGGGCAACAACCCAGGACATCATGGATACAGCAGATGTCCTCCAAATAAGAAATGGTTTGCAGTTACTAGAATCAGATTTAAGAGCTATAGCTGACGCACTGGTTAAAATTGTTAATGAACATATAACAACTCCAATGGCCGGCAGAACTCACTTACAACATGCTTTACCAGTATCTTTTGGTTATAAAGCATCAACATGGTTATCAGGAATAGACAGACACATCAAAAGGCTTGAAGAAATAAAATCTCGATCTTTTAATTTATCTTTCTTTGGGGCTGCAGGAACATTGGCATCACTTGGTGAAGAAAATGGATTAAAAACACAGGTTGCTTTGGCAAAAGAATTAGACCTCAATGTTCCTGAAGTCAGTTGGCATTCAATAAGAGATAATTTTTGTGAAGTAACTGGCTGGCTTGCAATTGTAGGGGCATCTTTAGGTAAAATTGCCTATGATATAATGCTGATGATGCAAACCGAAATTCAAGAAGTTGCAGAACCATTCCTTCATGGAAGAGGGTCATCATCAACTATGCCACAAAAAAGAAATCCTATTTCTTCTGAGATCATGTTGGCTTGTTCTAAATTACTAAGAGAGCATCACTCATCTATGCTTGATGCAATGGTGCTAGATCATGAAAGAGCAACAGGTCAATGGCATGTAGAGTGGAATGCTCTTCCTAGTAGCTTTATAATTGCTTCTTCATCTCTTAGATCTGCCAAATTATTGCTTGAGGGACTGGAAATTTCTCCTGAAAACATGAAAAAGAATATAGACAAGACCAATGGCTTAATAGTAGCAGAAGCAGTAATGATGGCGTTAGCGCCACATATTGGAAGACAATTCGCACACGATATAGTCTATGATTGTTGTCGAAAGACTATTAAAAATAAAATATCTTTTGTTGATGCACTTCTTTTAGAAAAACAAATTTCTGATGTTTTTTCCAAAGCTGATCTGTTGAAAATTGTTGACCCAAGCAACTATCTTGGCGCCGCACCCACTATGGCATATAACTTACTTAAAAATAGGTAAGTGTAAAATGAAACAATCTATGACAAAAAAAAGCCTGACTGATTTCTTGGAAAGAGAATTTCCTCAAGTAAGTCAGAGTTTTAATATACTAGACATATCTGAGAATAATTTTTCAATGTCATTGAAAATTACTGATGAACATTTAAGACCTGGTGGAACTGTATCAGGGCCAACCATGTTTCTATTAGCTGATGTTACTTTTTACCTTGCCACGTTAAATATGATCGGACTTAAAAGTCTTACTGTAACAACTAATTGTTCAATTAATTTTCTAAGAAAGCCAAACCAAAAGGATTTGATAAGTAAGGCAAGAATATTGAAGTTAGGGAAAACGTTAAGCGTCGGTGATGTTTTAATATATTCCCAAGGAATCAATGAACCCGTGGCCCATGCCTCACTAACCTATTCAATACCTCCTAATTAATGTTTTATATTCTTTCTTTGTGCCACATTAAATGGTCTGACATAAATGTGGATATAAAGAAATATGAATGATCGTATCCACTTTGCATCCTAAGTTTTAAATTTATTTGAGATTTCCTACATACATCTTCTAAAAGCCACGGTCTCAATCCTTCATTCAAAAAACTATCTGCCTCGCCTTGGTCAACTAAAATTTCTGGAAAATAAAAACCATCCCTGACTAAAGCTACGCTATCATACTTTTCCCAATCTTTTTTATTTGGCCCAATGTATTTTTTAAAAGCTTCACTGGACCAAGTAGCTGTAGAAGGTTCAACAATTGGAGCAAACGCAGAACAACTTTTATAATTTTTTGGATTTCTTAGAGCAATTATCAACGCTCCATGCCCTCCCATTGAGTGTCCAAAAATACTTTGCCTACTCATATCAAAGTCAAAGTTGTTACCAATAAGTTCAGGCAGTTCATCTTTTATGTAACTATACATATTATAGTTTTTATAATATGGCTCTTTAGTAGCATCTAAATAAAAACCTGCTCCAGAACCAAACTGCCAATTATCTTTTTCATCAGGCACTTTGTCCCCCCTTGGGCTAGTGTCTGGGCAAATAATGGCCATGCCTAACTCAGCAGCCTTTTTTCTGTACTCACCTTTCTCCATCACATTTAAATGAGAACATGTTAACCCAGAAAGATACCATAAAACAGGAGGATTCTTTATATTAGGAGGAGTAAAAACAGCAAAAGTCATTTCACAATTATTTACAACTGATGCATGACTATAAACCGATTGTATTCCACCAAATGAAAAAGATGATGACAATTTTTTCATCAGTAAACAACTACAGATCTTATAGATTCACCTGCGTGCATAAGATCAAAACCTTTGTTTATATCTTCCAACTCTAACGTGTGTGTAATCATTGGATCAATATCGATTTTTCCTTGCAGATACCAGTCTACAATTTTAGGAACATCAGTTCTACCTCGTGCACCACCAAAAGCTGTACCTTTCCAACTCCTTCCAGTAACTAACTGGAAAGGCCTTGTCTTGATTTCCTGTCCTGCACCAGCAACACCTATAATTATACTCTCACCCCAACCTTTGTGCGCACATTCTAAGGCCTGCCTCATTACATCCACGTTACCAATACATTCAAATGAATAATCGGCACCACCACCAGTTAACTCAACTAGGTGGTTTACTAAATCTCCTTTAATCTCACTCGGATTAACAAAATGGGTCATGCCAAATTTTTTACCCCAGGCCTCTTTCTTATTATTCATATCAACACCAACAATCATATTAGCACCAACCATTCTGAGACCTTGAATTACATTGAGACCTATACCGCCAAGTCCAAACACAACTGCATTACAACCTACAGTAGCTTTGGCTGTATTGATTACAGCACCTATACCTGTTGTTACACCACAGCCAATATAACAGATTTTATCAAAAGGAGCTTTTTCATTAACTTTAGCGAGTGCAATTTCTGGGACAACTGTGTAATTTGAAAATGTCGATGTACCCATGTAATGTAAGATGGGCTTCCCATTTATTGAAAACCTACTCGTCCCATCTGGCATAACTCCTTTACCTTGAGTAGTCCTAATGGCCTGGCACAAATTAGTCTTAGGATGTAAACAATACTCACATTCCCTGCATTCAGGTGTGTATAAAGGAATAACATGATCCCCTTCTTTTAATGAAGTCACCCCTTTACCAATTTCTTTTACTATTCCTGCCCCTTCATGACCTAAGATAGCGGGGAAAAGGCCCTCTGGATCAGCTCCAGAAAGAGTGAATTCATCAGTATGACATATACCCGTTGCTTTGATTTCAACCAAAACTTCACCTGGACGGGGACCTTCTAAATCAACTTCCATAATTTCAAGTGGTTTGCCAGCTTCTACAGCGACCGCGGCTTTAGTTTTCATAATTCCCCCCTTTATAATCATTTAGATACCTCTAATGATTATGGTTTTATATCGATGACTTGCAAGAATTTTTAGTATATATAATTATACTCGCCATTTTTAATTTAGGAGTTGTTATATGAGTTTTGTTGAAACCGAAATACATGGTCAAATTTTAACTATAAGACTTAATCGTCCCGAAAGATTGAACGCATTAAGTACAGTTATCAGAAATGGAATGGCAGAAGCGTTTAATAGGTTTCATGAAGACAATGACCTAGAAGTGGCTATTTTAACTGGAACCGGTAGAGGTTTTTGTGCTGGTGAGGATATGAAAGAATCATTAGATCGAGGCATTCCTGGATCTCCAAAAGAATTTGTAGAGGAAAATCTAGTAGATCCATTTCAAACTGGTGCTCTTCAGAAACCAGTTATAGCTGCAGTTAATGGTTTTGCCATGGGTGGCGGTTTTATGTTAGTGGAGAGAACTGATCTAAGAATAGCAGTGAAAGAGGCTATCTTCGAAATGTCTGAAGCTAAACGTTGGCTTCTTGGTGGATATAATCATGGTCATTATGGAAACCTTCCTCATCCTATTGCTACTGAAATGGCATTTGGATATAGAATATCAGCAGAAAGAATGCATCAGGTAGGCTTTATCAACCGTCTAGTAGACCCAGAAAACTTAATGTCAGAGGCGTATTCCATGGCAGAACATCTTCTTACATTACCCCCAGCTGCCAGAGTTAATACACTTTATATGATGAAACATATGGCTCCAAAGATTAGCCCTAATATTGCAGCATTAGCTGAAAAATTACACCTCCATGGAGATACTGAGGACAGGATGGAAAGCAGAAGAGCTTTTGCAGAAAAAAGAAAGCCTAACTTCAAAGGTTGGTTAAATCCTGAGGACAGATATAATATGCCTAAACTTGAAGAAAATTAGAGGTAAAAGATGGATTTAAATAATGGAGCCCTTTCAGGCCTTAAAATAGTTGCGTGCTCGACAGCTCAAGCTGGAACCGTTCCTTACATGCTTATGGCTGATCTTGGTGCAGAAGTTATAAAAATCGAGACGCCTGGAAAAGGTGATATGAACAGAGGATCAGGTTATTTGATGGGATCAACTGGGTCGTTCTTTGAAACAAATAATAGAGGAGTTAAAAGTTTAACACTTAACCTTAAATCAGAAAAAGGACAAAAAATACTCCATGATTTAATCAAGGATGCTGATATTTTTGGACAAAACTTTAGGCCAGGCGTAGCTGAAAAACTAAACTTTGACTATGATACTTTAAGCAAAATTAACCCTAAAATAGTTTATGCTTCTGTTTCTGCATATGGACCTGATGCACCGGATGGACATCTTCCAGGAACTGATGCAGTAGGGCAAGCCTTAAGTGGGATAGCTGAAGCTTATTCCATACCTGGTAACAATTTAAGAACTGGCGTTGCCTCAGTTGCTGATGAAACATGTGCTATTCTCACATTTGGAGGAATTTTAGCAGCTTACATAAATGCTCAAAAAACAGGTAAAGGTCAAAAACTAGAAACTTCTCTTGTCGGTAGTGCTTTTAGACTTCTAGGCTGGACAATGACAACAGCAATGTGGAGTAACAAACCGCCAATTACTGGAGCAAGAATCAATGGAACAAGAGAAAGACCAGGGATTGCTGCATGTTTTAATGATGTTGAAGGAAAACCTTTTGCAATGCAGCTTGATCCAAAAGATTGGCTAGAAGCTATGAAAGCTCTTAATTTTTTTGAAACATTAGAAAAAGAAAACTTAATTGATCTTGGCCTTGCATTTGAGTCAGAAGATAACAAGACTAAGATATTAAATAGATTAGCTGAATTATTTTCTACTAACAAAAGAGATTATTGGATATCAATTTTAAGAAAAGCTGACATGATTTCAACTCATGTAAATACCATGTTAGAAGCTTCTAATGACCCAAATATTAAAGAAAATAATTACGTGACTGAAGTTTGGTATCCTGAGCTTAATAAAAACATGAAAGTTCACGGGACCCCATGGAAGTTTTCTAAAACGCCTGCCAATATTAAAAGAGCTCCCAAACTTGGAGAACATAATAAAGAAATACTGTCCAACCTTGGGTACGATGACGGTGAAATCAAGGACTTAACTGAAGACAATATTATTTAATAAGTGACATCTCTTTTGTAAATTTTTTAAAATTTGCAACGTAATGTTTTGATGATCGTGTCATATTATCTATCATTTCTTGACTTAACTCTCTTACTGCTTTGGCTGGAGATCCAACAATTAAAGAACCGTCAGGAAACTCTTTGTTTTCTGTAACAAGAGCACCAGCACCCACCAAACAATTATTACCAATCTTTGCATTATTTAAAATGGTAGCACCCATCCCAATCAGAGAATTATTACCTATAGTGCACCCATGAATGATTGCATTATGTCCAATAGTACAGTTATCGCCAATAGTTACTGGACATCCTGGATCAACATGAATAATGGTATTTTCTTGAATATTCGTTTCTCTACCAATCTTAATGATGTCGTTATCTCCCCTTAAAACTGAACCAAACCAAATACCAACATCTTTGCCTAAGACAACATTACCAATTACATGAGCGTCTGGAGCCACCCAATAAAACTCTTCATCAGGTAATTGAGGATTTTTTTCACCTAAACTATAAATTGGCATTTGCTCTCCTTTATAAGAAATTTCTGTAACAAATTCATATTATATAATTTTTTCTTGTTGTTAATATATTTATTAATCAAACCAGGAGAATTTTTGATTTATTCCAAAGATTTGGAAGCATAAAATTGACACCTTTAAATTAGAAAAATACAGTATCTTGGGTGAAAGAATTTATAATCAATATAATTAGGTAGATATTATGAAATTAATTAATAGCAACAAAAGCTTAGGTGGAGAAATTATTGGGTTGGATATTAGTAAAAAATTAACACAAGATCAAATTAATTTTATAAATGAGTGCTGGGATGAAAGGCTTGTTTTAGTTTTTAAAAAGCAAAATCTAGATGATCATAAATTAATAAATTTTAGTAAATACTTTGGCGAACTTGACCCTCCGGGACCTAACCCATATGGCATAACTTTTTTGCCAGAATTTCCTGAAATTAATGTCATTTCCAATGTTAAAAATAATCAAGGTACCCCTATTGGTAATTTAGGAGACGGAGAAGCCGTATGGCATGCGGACATGACTTATTTAGAACTCCCTCCAAAAGCAGGAATACTTTATGCACTTGAAGTTCCTAAAAACCAAGGTAATACGCACTTTGCCAATATGGCTTTAGCCTACAGTGAGTTGCCTGATAAACTTAAAAAACAAATTCACGGCAAAATCTTAATACATGATTCTGCTCATAATAGTGCTGGTATGCTAAGAAAAGGTTATTCAGAAACCAATGATCCCTCAAATACTCCTGGGGCTAGGCACCCAATAGTAATCACAGACAAAAGTACTAATAAGAAACTCTTGTTTCTTGGAAGGAGGCCTCATGCTTATTTATTAGGTCTGGAGCTTAAAGAGAGTGAAGATTTATTAAATGAGATATGGGCACATGCTACACATGAAAGATTTACTTGGACACAATACTGGGAAAAAGGAGACTTGCTAATGTGGAAAAATTTAAACGTACTCCATAAAAGAGATGCTTTTGATCCAAAAACAAGAAGAATAATGCACAGAACACAAATTAAAGGTGAAGTAAAAATTTCAGCATAGCTAGTTATGTTTGACAAAAATTAATTGATGTATTGATTTAATTATAATTAAGTAGCAGACTAAATTGTATATTTTAATTGGGGGAGATCTTTATGAAAGAGTTTAAAAATTATTTAAGAAGAAATATTGTGAAGACTGGCTTAGGTGCTGTTGCAATAGCTGGAATAAGTACATTTAGTTTAGTGTCTACAGCCATTGCAGATAAATATCCTAACAAGCCTATAGAATTAGTTATCCATGCCAAGTATGGTGGGGGGACAGATACTACTGCTAGAATGGTATCAATTAGAACAAGGCGTAATTTAGGAACAGATATTTCTATCGTCGCTAAACGAGGTGGTTCAGGCGCAAAAGCTCAAAACTATGTTTTAACAAAACCTGCAGACGGTTATACAATTATGGCATTAACACAATCTCATCTTTATACAATGGCTAGAGGTAAATCCAATATGAAGATTAATGACATTGTTGGTGTTGCTAGAGCAATGGATGATCCAACATTCATTACTGTGTCAGGCAAAGGAAAATTCAACTCATTAGAAGAACTTGTTGCAGCTTCTAAAAAAGCACCATTAAACTGGGGAGTTGCTCAAATAGGAGGAACTGAACATATTGGATTAGCACAATTTGCAAAAGAAGCTGGCATTAAATTTAAAGTTGTACCTTTTGGTTCAGGTGCTCAAATGGTTCAAGCACTAATGGCAGGTAAAATAGATGCCACTTTACCAAATGTAAGTGAAGCGGCAAACCAAGTTGCGGATGGTAGCTTTAGAGCACTCGCTGTTATGGCAGAAAATAGACTTAAAGATTATCCAAATGTTCCTACCACTTTTGAAAAAGGAATTAAGGCAAAATGCTCAACAACCAGAGGATATGCTGTTTTAGCTTCCACACCACAACCAATTATTGATCAAATTTCAAAAGCCATGGTTAAGGCTATGAAACACGAGGTTTTTGCTTCTTATCTTGCAGGAGCTGGATTAACAGTTGATAGTAGCGTTGCTGGAACAAAAATATGGGATGAACAACTTAAAGAGGAATATAAAGTTGCTGCATCTGCTCTCAAAGAACTTGGTTTAGTTAAATAAATTAAAATCAAAGGCATTTTCATAAAATGAAAAATCAAAAAAATGCACCCAAAGGGTTGGGTGCATTACTAAATAAAAGCGATACAATCATTGCAATTTTATTAACTTTGATAATCGCTTTTCTATGGTTCGAAACAACAAAATTTGAAAAAGTTCCAGCCTTGTTTTCAAATAATATTCCACCAGAAATGTTCCCTCAAATATTACTTATAATAATTTTGGGAATGGTCTTAATAATTCCATTTGAACATATTTTCTTAAAAAGAAATGGCAAAAATATAGACTCTTCGAGAAAAACTCGAGTTGCAAACTCTACTATTGGGACGATGATGATTTTATCGATTATCATAGCCTCCTCACAAATTTTGGGTGCAGCTCTTACAATCATTGCGGTTAGTATTTTGTTACCAATTTATTGGGGTGAAAGAAGGTTAAAGGTATTAATACCCTATGTGGTTGGTTTTCCATTATTTGTAATAGTATTGTTTAACATAATTTTAGGTGTTCATTTTGAACCTGGGTTATTAGATCTTATAAAGAGTTAATGAGGATTAAAATTTGGAAGATATAGTAAAAGGTATTGGATTATTATTAGAATTTCAGAACATACTTTTAATTTTATCAGGTGTTTTAATAGGTGTTTTAGTTGGAGCTTTACCAGGTTTAAGCTCTCCAATGGCAATTGCACTTCTTATTCCTTTTACAATTTCTTTAGATCCTGTTGCAGCTATAGCTATGATGGCAGCATTATACTGTGCTGGAACTTTTGGAGGCTCTATTACAGCTATATTAATAAATGCTCCAGGAGCACCACCAGCAGTCGCTACTGCTTTAGATGGGTATCCAATGGCAAAAAATGGGGAACCTGGAAGAGCATTAGGACTTGCAGCAGTATCAAGTGTTTTTGGTGGGGTTTTTAGTTTAATAGTTTTTATTTTTGCAGCTCCATTATTAGCAAAATTAGCGTTGGAATTTGGGCCAGCTGAATATTTTGGGCTCGCTGTTTTTGCGTTGTCTATGCTTGCTTCAATGAGTGGCAAATCATCTTTGAGGAATCTTATATCTGGATTAGTTGGTGTTTTAATTGGTACAATAGGAATTCATTTAACAACTGGTGTTGAAAGATTTACTTTTGATATTCCAGATCTTGAAGAAGGAATTCATTTTGTTCCAGTTCTAATAGGTTTGTTTGCTGTTAGTGAATTGTTTAAACAATCTGAAAAATTAAATGCTGTTGTTGAGCGTATTCAAGCCAAAGCTCTAAGGCTTCCATCATTATTAGAATTGAAAAAACTAAAATATACAATTCTTAGATCATCAGGTATTGGAACTTTTATTGGAATACTTCCCGCAGAAGGTTCTACTGTGGCAGCAATAATTGGATATAATGAAGCAAGAAGATGGTCTAAGGAAAAGGATAAGTTTGGAAAAGGTTCTCCTGAAGGTATTGTAGGACCTGAAGCGGCTAATAACGCTGCTGCAGGTGGAGCTATGGTACCAACATTAGCCTTAGGAATACCTGGAAGTGGTTCCACCGCTCTAATCCTGGCAGCGTTAATTATGCATGGGTTCAGACCTGGTCCATATCTAATTAGTGAAACTCCTGAATTTGTATATGCAATTTTTGGCGCAATGCTAATTGCCAACCTAGGGTTTTTATTCATTGGCTTAGTTGGAGCTAAATTTTTCTCATTAGTAGCTTTTATTCCAAAGAAATTATTGTGGCCAGCTGTATTTATTTTTTCAATGATTGGATCTTACTCTTTTGCATCATCAATGTTTGATGTCTGGGTAATGCTTGCGGCTGGTCTAGTAGGATACTTTATGGATAGACATGGCTTTTCGGCAGCTCCTTTAGTAATGGGTTTGATCTTAGGAAAATTAGTTGAAGAAAGCTTCTCTCAATCGATGATTATTCATGATAATAATTTCTTTGCCTTGTTGGAAAGTCCAGTAGTGCTCCTGTTTTTTGTATTAACCTTTTTAAGTTTATCATCTCCATTTTGGACAAAGTTTTTTTCAAAAAAATAATTAAAAAGATTATTATCTATGATAAAAAATGACAATACTTCAATTGCAGAAAATTTTGCCAAGTGGGTATTTAATCTGAAACACAAAGATATTCCTGAAGAAGTTCGGAATAAATTACAAATTATTGTAATGGATTCTATTGGCCTTATGGCTTCAGCCAAAAAAGAACCCTATATTATTAGTTTAATTGATGCTCTACAAGAAAATGGAAACTGCACTTTGATTGGCCATAACAGAGAAACATCACCTTTTAATGCTGCAATCATAAATGGTACGGCTGTTCATGGTGAAGATTTTGATGATACGTTTGAAGGGACTCCCGTGCATGTTGGAGCGGTAATGGTTCCTGCAATGCTATCTGCAGCTCAAAGTAAAAATATTTCTGGTGAAGATTTTCTGAAAGGTTTAGTTGTTGGCTCGGAACTTATTTGTAGGTTAGCTCTAGTTGCACCAACAGCTGTTCATAGACAAGGTTTTCACCCCACTGCCATTTTTGGAGCTTTTGGGTCATCTATTGGAATCTCTTCAGTAATTGGAAATAATATAAAGGAAATGAGTTCAGCTCTTGGTATAGTAGGTAGTATGGCTTCAGGTATAATAGAGTATTTGGCAGAAGGTACTTCAACAAAACGTCTTCATCCTGGCTGGGCAGCTGGCTGTGGGTGGCAATCTGCTAATATTGCAAAGTCAGGATTTATTGGGCCAAGGACAGTTTTTGAAGGAACCCATGGTGTCTTCAATAGTTTTGCAAAAAATAGTATTATTCCCGATTTTAGCCATATTACTGATCAATTAGGAAGCCGATGGGAGTCTAAAAACTTAGCTATAAAGCCTTATGCTTGCGGAACTATGGCTCAACCATTTATCGATTGTGCAATTAAAATAAGAGATAAAATTACTAATATTGAGGAAATTGACAAAATTGTTGCCCAAGTAGGTGAAGGAACAGTTCATAGATTATGGGAGCCGTTAAAAGAAAAACAAAAGCCTTCATCTCCATACGGTGCAAAATTTTCAGTCCCATATTGTATAGCTGTTGGTATTATTGATGGAGAAGCAGGCTTAAGGCAATTTACTGATAGTCGATTGAAAGATTCAGAACTGATTAAATTAACATCTAAAATTAGTTATGAAATAAACCCCAAAGATGAGTACCCAAAAAATTATAGTGGTAATATCAAAGTTTTCAAAAAAAATGGTGAAATTCTATCTGCTAACCAGCCATCTTTAAGGGGAGGAAAAAAGGATCCTTTGAGTATTACAGAAGTTTACCAAAAATTTGAGGCAAACCTAAATTTTGCAGGAATTAAAAAAAATGAAATCAAAAAACTCAGTATTTTTGTAGAAAATATATTTAAAGAGAAAAACTTAAAAAAATTATCTGAAATAAATTTTATTTAATGTAGTTTATTACACCCTTTACCTAATAATAAATCAAAAAACCGTTTCCATTTTTTTCTATAATCACTTCTATTTACAACCCAATCAACATGATCTGAGAGGTTTTTTGAAGGATCAATTTTTATACCCCATAAACCATCCACTTCGTTAGGAACTGCAGAGTACCTAACGTCAGTAATAATGTTATTTGAGTTGCCAAGACCTAAATAACCTTGTGAGAACCAATCAAATCTTTTTATATCTAAGTATTGCTGACTTTTAATATTTAAATTATTAAAATCACTATACACATTAAGTTTCTTAATCTTAGTTCCTTCACAAAATTGTTCCGTTTCAAACAACCTTACTGCATCAACATAATAAAAACCGTCATATTCATAGATTGACTTCCAAAGGAATAAATTTCCTAAACTTGGCTTAATTGTTAATCTATTACTTTCATGATCTCGCATTGAAGCAATAGATTTACCAACAATTTCGGCTCTGTTTGCTTGGATAAAACCAAAACCCAAATAAACGAATATGTAAGTTATACCTATGAAGGGAAAAATTTTATTTTTTTTAAATATTGTTATTAAAATTAAAAACAAAACTGGAATAGTTAAAAATGGATCTACTACCGAAATATTATTCCAAGAAACTCTTTCATCAGAAAATGGCCAGAAAAGCTGCGTTCCATAACTAGTACAAGCATCCAATAAACCATGAGTAGCGTAACCAACAAAACAAATAATATAACTTTCAACCCAACTAAAATATTTTTTAAAAAATAACCTTGAAAGTAAAGTTACAAGTAACGCTCCTATTGGAATAAAAACCAATGAGTGAGTAAATTGTCTATGAAACTCTAACTTTAATAAAGGATCTGTTCCTGATCTAATAAATATATCTATATCTGGAGCCAAACCCGCAATACAGCCTAAAATTGAACCTGCTAATAGTTTTTTTTTATTCGAAATTGTTTGAGCAAAAATCGCTCCAAACGCACCTTGACTTACAGGATCCATATAACAAAACCTTAGGTTAAAATAATTTTATATAGTAAGAATTCTTGACTGCTTACAGCTTTATCTTTTAACATATTAATTAAATTTGCGGGAACAAAAATGAACCATATAAAAACAAATACTAAAGAATATGACGCAATTATTGTTGGTGCCGGTTTTTCAGGGTTGTACCAATTAATATGCTTAAGAGATCAACTTAATCTAAAATGTTTAGTACTCGAAACCGGAGATGATGTAGGCGGAACTTGGTACTGGAACCGTTATCCCGGAGCGTCCTGCGACATCGAATCTTACGTGTACTTTCCATTGTTGGAAAAAACCGGGTTTGTCCCCAAACAAAAGTACACAAATGCGCCAGAAACTCTGGAGTATTGTCACGTTATCGCCGAAACCTACGGGCTGCACGAACGAGCTTTGATGCAAACTCTGGTGACGTCTACAGATTGGGATGAAGAGCAAGGGCGCTGGATTGTATCCACGGATCGCCAAGATCGCTTGAAGGCCCGATTTGTCGTGCACTCCAATGGCCCGCTGAATCGCCCGAAGCTGCCGGCGATTAAGGGGATCAATGACTTTAAGGGACACACCTTCCACACCAGTCGTTGGGATTATAGCTATACCGGCGGCGATTCGAATGGCGGTTTGGACAAGCTTTCAGACAAGCGAGTGGCGGTAATTGGTACCGGGGCAACGGCGGTCCAGTGTGTGCCGCACCTAGGCGCTGCAGCGCAGCATTTGTATGTGTTTCAGCGCACTCCCTCGTCGGTGGATGTTCGGAACAATCAGCCAACGGATCCCCAGTGGATATCCACCCAACCATCGGGATGGCAGGATGAGCGCCGCCGAAACTTTGAATCTTTGATGACCGGCGCACCGGTAAAAGAGGACTTGGTTTCCGATGGCTGGCCGGAAGCCTTCCGTCTTTTATTTGGGAGCTTGCGTGATAAGGCACCATCCAAGGCTAGATTAGCAATGTGGGCCTTGACCTCACCGCTCTCACCTAACTTGTATCGTCTTGGATTGAAAAAATATCTCACCGACAAAGCGTCTGACTACATGGATCT
>CAKZQZ010000074.1 GCA_937142855.1 uncultured Alphaproteobacteria bacterium
TTCCACAAATAATAAAACTACTAATAATACCGATAAGAACTAGACATAAACTATAATAACAGCAGATTAGAATATATCATTAAACATGTCGTTAGAATAAAATAATAATAATAATGTCCTAAATCTTAATCTACGTTAGTACATTATATGTCCTCCATCTACAACATGGGTTTGGCCAGACACAAAATTAGATAAATCTGAAAGCAAATAAACAGCTGTTCCGACTAAATCTTCAGGCCTTTGTTCACGTGAAATAGCTCTTGCTTTCAGGAATGTTTGTTGCCATTCAAGTGGTCTGTTTTTAGTAGCATCAGTAATAACAAAACCTGGTGCTATAGTATTTACCCTTACACAGTCTTTTCCACATTCTTTAGCCAAACCTTTTGTCATTGCAAGGACAGCACCCTTAGTAGCAACATAATGAAGATAACCTGGTTGTCCCGCAACCGCTACAACAGAAGAAATGTTTATTATACTTCCCCCTTTGTTTTTACGCATATAAGGAATTACAGCTTTTGAACATTGCCAAATACCTTTAACATTTACATCAAAAATTTTATCCCATACTTCAATCTTAATTTCTTCAAAGGGCGTAAGTTTTACTTCACGAAAGTAAGCAGCATTATTGATTAAACCATCAACACGGCCACTCCAATCAAATGCACTTTTCGCCATAAAACTAGCCGAGTCTTCATTTGCTACATCTACCTCAACAAATTTTGCTTCTCCGCCTTTGCTTTCAATTAATTCAACCGTCTCTACTCCTGAATTCATATCAGCCACAATAATTTTTGCTCCATAGGAAGCACATGCCACTGAAAAAGCCTGACCAATTCCAGTTGCTGCACCAGTTACGATTATGGTTTTATTTTGTAAAAGTTGGTTACCATTCATCTAAACTCTCCTTCTAAAAGATTTGTAGAACCATAATATTTAATATAATTTACAAACTAGTCCAAAACTTTTTACATATCCAATTGTATGCTAAAAACTATATTATCTATCAATACATTAAAAATAGACGCTAAGAATAAAGTGGAGATTAATAATGAATTATAAATATTGTTATAAATTAATATCTTTTATTTTATTTCTTTTAATGGTTTCCTCTTCAGGTTTCAGTGAAACTATAAAATTAGAACTTTCTGAAAAAAAATATGGCACTTCAAACGTTCCAGTTGAACTTATTTTCCCCGAAAAACCTATTAAGAAACCTGTTCCTCTAATTATATTACAACATGGAAGCACAAGGGATAGTGGAAAAATATCAAATGGAATAGTCCAGACAGATGTGCAAATGAAAAATCTCTCAAAAGCATCATTAAATAATGGTTTTGCTGTAGCTATAATAGATGCTTTTTATAAAAAAAACCTTAAAGCTAATCAAAAAAACAAACAACCAGATGCACAAGTTTATGCAAAGCAAATTGCTTCATATTTTTCAAAAAACACTAAACTAGACCCAAACAATTTTTTTTATGCAGGGTTTAGCTATGGTGGACGCGCAGCTGTAATGTTAATGAATGATTTAGAGTTTGGTAACAGTAAAAAATGGGCAGGCGTTGTTTCATTAGAGCCACCTTGTAATATGTTTTATAAACCAAGGAATTTTGAAACTCCTTTACTAGTAATTAAAGGTGGAGAAAGTCATTACGAACCCAAACCATGCAAAACTATGATTGATTTATATTCTTCTGCTGGAGCTGACGCTAATTTAAAAATATTTCCTAAATCAAATCATTTTTTTAGTCATAATGGTAAGATTGTAAAAGGTGTTGCATTTAATGGTTGCGGCGATAATCCTGTGATTATTAGTAAAAATAATAATTTTAACTTTCTTGATGGTAGCGTTGCAAATCCAAAAAATATTAGAAAAAAATGTTTTACAAAAACAAGCGGTTCAGGAAAAACTAGAGAAGATTTAAAATTAGTCATAGATGCTTCAATTAGCTTCTTTAAATCAAAACTTAATTAAATTTCACTTAACAAAACGATTAACATTCTCCATGTGTGAAGGAAGAGATCTTTCTAAAACTCGAGCAACGTCTATTACATAATTTTGATCTGGCTTTGGGTATCTTTGTTCAGAACTTAAATATTTATTTATTCCAGGCTGAGCAATCATTTTTGTATATAAGGTAAATAAAAGGCTGTCTTTTTCCAACAAGTTTGGTATCCACTCAATGTATGCATTTAAGGCCTCAGTTAATAATATATCTACAAAAGTAATTTTTTTTCCAACGCAAAAAGTTAAACCATTTTCTTTGATTTTGGACTCAAATTTAGGACCAAATTTATCAAAACGATCTTTTAACATATTAATAGCAATTTCTTGACTAGGTTGAAATGCGGCTTGCATTGATGTTTCAGCAAAATCAGCAATAGCACCTGCAAACATATCACAAAGCAAAGCTTCATTATCGTCACTACCATAAAGGTTTCCAAGCCTTGCTAAATACCTTACCATCGCACTTGATTGTGATAAAAAATTCCCATCAATTTCAAGGAGTGGCATTTGATCAAAAGGAAGCTTTCCACTTGCTCTCAACAAAGATAACTCTTTAGGCGTTTTGATTGGTATATTTACAAAATCTATCTGGTTAAAAGCTAACATCCACCTTGTAGTTTCAGCTCTGCCACGGCCCAAAAAGTAGTGTAATCTTGCTGTGTTTTTCATAATAAATGTCTTCCAGAAAATTATAAAAAGTTTTTAAATAGTAATGCGAGCTTAACTTTAATAATCTATTTCAGTTATAATTATTAAAAGCAACATTGATGTAATAACTAACAGATTATATTACGTTAATAATCAATGATTTTTATTAAAATATATTAGCTAGATTGTAAAAATTATTAATTAAATTATTACTTCAATAAATCATTAAGAGAAATATTTAATTGCAAATTATCAATAACATCATTTAAATTGCTTATAGTCTCGTTATTTAAAGGTATACCAAATTTCGTGTTATGAATCTTTAATTGATTTTCAATTTCTCCTGGTAGGTAAATATTATTATTTTTAAGAGATCTTGAGCTTTTAAACTCTCTAATCATTTCATTAATTTTAGTTTGATAAGTATCTAAATCAATTAATTCTCCAATATTGATTACAATAAAGAATTGTCCATCAACTCCTGATATTGCACCATCGATCATATTCCCAGAATTAGAACCGTATTTGGCATCAGATAACATAGTTGATAACATTCCTACCATCATCGCTAAACCTATACCTTTAAAGCCTCCTATTGGCTGTATTAAACCTTCAAGTGCCTTTTCTGGATCTGAAGTAGGTAATCCATCCTTATCAAAGGCCCAACCTTCTGGTATTTTTTCTTTTTTTTGAGCATAAATTCTGATTTTACCATGCGATGTCTGGCCAAGAGAAGCATCTATCACTAAATCATCGCAATTTATTCCAGGAAAAGAAATTGAAATAGGGTTTATTCCAACAATTTTATCCATACCACCCCATGGTGCCATTGTTGGTAAAGCATTTGTTCCAACAATACCTACACATTTTGCT
The DNA here is from genome assembly GCA_937142855.1 of uncultured Alphaproteobacteria bacterium. Taxonomy (GTDB): domain Bacteria; phylum Pseudomonadota; class Alphaproteobacteria; order Puniceispirillales; family Marisalimonadaceae; genus Marisalimonas. The sequence goes on from CAKZQZ010000074.1 coordinate 3,530, forward strand.
TCTGAAGCCATTAAACTATACCAATCTAGGGCACCACAATGGTTGCTACCTTCAAGAGAAACATAAGAAATGCCAAATTTTTTAGCTTTATTTATTGCATGGAGCATTGAAAATTTAGCACCAATTTGTCCCATTGAATTATTGCCATTTACTCTAGAAGTTCCTCCAAATTCTTTTAAGACAAAAGGGTTTCCTGAAGGATCAACTCCATCTACCTGTAATTTTTTTACATAATCTGGGACTCTAATAACTCCATGAGAATGAATACCTCTTAAATCAGCATGTATCAAAGATTCTGTAACAACTGATGCATCTTCATTGTTCATATTGCATGCTAAGAAAATTGATTTGACGAATGTTTTTAAATTAGAAGCATCAATTCTTAATTCTTTTTCTGTGTTAGGATAATAAACCATTTGTCTATGACCGTTCTAAAATTTATACTGTAATCAATATATATTAAAACTTTTGAAAATTAAGGTATTGTTTGAATTTTCGATCAATTTATTTAAGTTAAAATAATGTGTATAGTATCTTCATCAAATTTTTTGTTAATGTTTTTGAGTGCATTAGCATCTTTTATATTCATTTGGAATTTTTCGAAAATAAAAAAAAATTTCAATAAAAAGCTTAATTACTTTTCAAACAAAATATCAAATACATTTTAATTTATATAACTTCGAGGTAACCAACCATTCCTGATGCGGCATGTTCAAGCATATGGCAATGGAACAACCACTTACCAGGATTATCAGCTAAAACAACAAATTTTGATTTTTCACCTGGTTGCATTAAATAAGTATCTCTCAATAGATAATCATTTAAACCTTTAAATTCATTAGACTTAACAAAAAAGTGATTTCCGTGTAAATGCATACTATGAGGCCATCTGGTATCATTCCATAAGTCAAAAACAACCACCTCATTTGTTTTAACTTTACCAAGTAAATAGTCATAACTACCTATCTCTTTGTTAAAAGCCCAAAGTTTTCTATCTTCTGTTGCAAGAGTTCTGAAGTCTTTTTCAACACCTTCAAACTCAGCTTTGGCTAAATTACCCATAGCGCCACCTTGCATATGTATTTTAATTATCTTTGCATTTTCTAAGCTTGGAAAACTGTATTTTGAAGAAAAATTAGGCCTTTTATTGTTAGTTATTTGATTAGATTTTATTGTTTTGAGAACAAATGCATTTAGAGGTTTCTTTTGACTAATTTCAAAAAAATTAACCTCTGACAAATCATTAAGGTTAACTGATATATCTAATCTTTGCCCTGGAGCCAAAGTAAAAACTTCTTGGAAAAATGGTTTAACTGACATGCCATCAACTGCAATTATCTTCATTTTTTTTAAACTTGAGCCAAATTTAAGTACCCTGGCATTTGACGCATTTATAAACCTTAACCTTGTTAAACCATCCTTATTGATTTGATACTCTGGAGATTTTTTCCCATTTATTGTTAACCAATTACCAATTCTTCCAGCATGTGACCAATCCATCAATGAACCAAAAGACTTTTCATCTATTTCATAATTTTTATTTAATCGCCAATCATCTGCCAATATAACTAAATCGTCATCAAATATGTTTTCTTTTGAATTAGATACGACTAAAGGACCATACAACCCTTTTGCAACTTGTTTCCATGAATCCATATGGGCGTGATACCAATAAGTTCCAGAATGATTTAAAGGAAATTCATAAACGAAAGTTTCCCCAGGTTGAATTGGGTCTTGGGTTAAATAAGGAACCCCATCCATTTTATTGATGTTTTTAATACCATGCCAATGAATACTTGTGGGTTCATCAAGGTTATTGGTAAAATTAACCCTTAAAATATCTCCAACATTTCCTTTCAATGTTGGACCAGGGTTAGTGTCGTTATATAGTAATAACTCAGCAGAAGTATTATCTTTAAAACTAAAACTTGTTTTTTTGGCAGTAATTTTATAATTGATCACATTCTTATTATCTGCAAGAACAGCGTTATATTTGGTAACAACAAAAGTACAGGGTATATATTTTAAAAATTGTCGCCGAGATGTCATTTAATATCCTTATAATTTAAAATAATTTATTTATTTAATTACCAAAAATTTCTTTTTTAATTTTAATATTCTAGTTAGATCGCGAGTTTATTTGATCATGAATTTTTTGTACCCTAGGAGGCCAAGTGCTTTTAATGTATGAGAGGACAGAGATTATTTCTTTATCACTTAAAATTTCTTTGTAGGCTGGCATATTATTGGGATATTTTTCACCTAAAATTTCTTCAACACCATATTTTGTAATCATGAATAGGTAATTATCATTATGGTGCCAAGTATGTCCTTTTTCATCGTGTGGTGGAGCAGGCATCATCCCATTAGGCAACCTTGACATCCAATTTTTTTCCCCTTCAAGATTTACTCCATGGCATGAAGCACAATTTTGTGTGTATATTTTTTTTCCAAGTTTAATTAATAATTTATCTTTAGGCTTTAGCGATACAGAAGCTTGTGCACTGTTATCATTAACAACAAAATTAAATAAACCAATAGCTATAATTATAATCAAAATAATTATATAAAATAAAATTTTATTCTTTTTGATAAAGTCTTTCACTTTTAATGACAGGCCTTTCCAAGAGCTTTAAGACGCCAGTAATTATATGGCAAGGGAGTGATAAAACCTGCAAAAAGCATAAAAGGAATTACCCACCATGTCAGTATAGCTCCACCAGTAAGAATATAATCGGTTAAATTCATAGCAGCCTCCATAGAAACCATAGAAACTAATGACATTCCAATAGCCGTTTTAAAAGCTAACTTTAATAACATTTGTTTTGATAAGATTATTGTTTCAAGAATAATTGAAGTAATAATTCCATTTACAATAGCTAGAGTCATAATAAGAGGAACAGGCCAAAGGATTTCCATAAATTGAAAAAAAGCAATAGTACCGAAATCACCTATGCAGCAACCTAACAAACACCATGAAGTGTTTTTAGAAGCTTGAAGCCATGTATGATTACAAGACCAATTAATATGTAATGTATTTTGTATTGACATTATTAACCTTTCATAAATAATCATATACACTTTCCCTTTAGGGGAAAGTAAAGGGAAAATAATGAATATTGGAAAAGCAGCTAAATTATCAAATTTAACCATAAAAGCTGTCAGATATTATGCCAATATTGGATTGGTTAAGCCTCAACAAAACATAACAACTGGCTATAGGGATTACACTGATGATGAAGTGTCAAAGCTTAAATTTATTGGAAAGGCAAGAAAGTTTGATTTTAGCATAGATGAATGTAAAGAATTATTATCTTTATATGAAGATAAAAACAGAACTAGTAAAGAAGTTAAAAAGATTACCTTAGAAAAAATATCACAAATAGATAGCAAACTAAGAGACCTTAATGGTTTAAAAAAAGAGCTTAGTTTTCTTGCTAATAATTGCCAAGGAGATGATCGGCCCAATTGTCCTATACTTGAAGAACTATCAAAAAAATAGGCCATGGTTATATAATATTAGGAGAATTTTAATGGTTAACTCACTAGATCTCGGCTTAAAAGGAAAGGTAGCTATTGTTGCAGGAGGAGGTGGAGATTTAAAAGGTATCGGGAATGGTAGAGCAGCATCAATACTTCTTGCAGAAGCAGGCGCTAAGGTAATTGTTGTTGATAAAGATCTTTCTTTAGCTCAAAACACTGTAAACATGATTAAAGAAAGAGATGGAGAAGCATTAGGCATTGGCGCAGACTTAACTAAGGCTAATGAATGCAAAAAAGTTGTGGAATTTTCATTAGATAATTGGGGAAGACTTGATATTCTTGATAACAATATTGGAATAGCAAGTAAACTTTCAGTAGTAGAAGAAACTGAAGAACACTGGGAACGTGTAATGAATATAAATTTAAAACCCATGTTTCTTATGTCTAAATACGCAATTCCAGCAATGATAAATTCTGGAGGTGGTGGGTCAATTGTAAATATATCTTCTATTTCAGCAACTAGACCCAAAGGCCTAACTTCATATTCAGCTTCAAAAGGCGCTGTTCTATCATTGAGTCAAGCAATGGCTGTTGATCATGGTAAAGATGGTATTAGGGTTAATTGTATTCTTCCCGGTCCAGTCTATACACCTATGGTTTATTCAGATGGGATGAGTAAAAGTCAACGCTCTCAAAGACAAAACGCTTCACTAATTGAATTGGAAGGCACAGGTTGGGACATTGGAAAAGCAGTTGTTTACCTTTGTTCTGAATGGGCAAGATATGTAACTGGTCATCTTATGGTTGTAGACGGAGGTTGCTCGCTCTCAGCAAAACCTAGAGGTTAATTTTTATTTATTGTACTAAAATTATTTATGATATTTGTTTAAGCGCTAGTGAGTATCTTTAAATAAGATTTATAATGCTAAGAGGTTAAAGAGATGAAATTCGATATAATATCTAATATCCCTTATATTGAAGAGAAAATTAAAGATTTAGAAAAATTTACTGAAAAAAGTAGGCCATTTACTAGGTTAGTATTTAGTCAAGAATTTTATGATGCAAGAGCATGGCTGACAGATCAATTCAAAATACTTGGTTTATTAGTTTCAACTGATGACGCTGGAAACTTAATTGGTACCCTGAATTCAAAAAAGCATACAGATAAAATAGTTATGATTGGATCACATATTGACACAGTACCCTCTGGTGGAAGGTATGATGGTATAGCTGGGGTTGTTGCATCATTATGTGTTATAAAACATATAAAAGATAACAATATAAACTTACCCTTCAATCTTGCTGTATATGACTACCTGGGTGAAGAATTAAATGATTGGGGTATTTCCTGTATTGGAACACGAGGCATGATAGGTGCATTAAGTGATGAGATTTTATCTAGAAGCAATTCTTCTGGGAATATTTTAAAAGATGAAATAAATAAGATTGGTGGAAACACAAAATCGCTTTCTAAGCCATTACCAATGATTCAAAATATTCTAGCATGTTTAGAATTGCATATAGAGCAAGGTAAAATTTTAGAACAAAAAAATATTGAAATTGGTATTGTTAGGTCTATTCCTAGTATTTCTAGATTTAATGTTGAAGTTAATGGTCAGGCTGGTCACAGTGGAACTATTTTAATGCATCAAAGAGCTGATGCGCTTGTTGTCTCATCTGAAATCATCACTTATGTAAATAAATTAGCGTTAAAATTATCAAAAGAAAGTAATCAACATTTTGTTTCTACTATTGGTAAAATAAATGTTTATCCCAATTCTGCAGCTATTATTCCTGGCTTAGTAGAAATGACAATAGATTTAAGGGCTTCCAGTCAAAATGCTAGGCAAGAATTTATTGACAGTTTAAAGGATAAAATTGCCTCAATAAACAATTCAAGTCCATGTGAAATTGTGCTTAAAGACATAGCTTTTGCACCATACGTGGAAATGGATAATGACTTAAGCAAAGCATTCAAAGAAACTTCTCAAGATATTGGGTTATCTACTATCATGATGGATAGTGGCGCAGGACATGATACTGCCCACCTTTCAAGAATAGCCCCTGCTGCAATGATATTTATTCCGTGTAAGGACGGTCTTAGTCATTGTCCTGAAGAACATGCAGAGTATTTAGATGTATCAAAAGGATCGGCTGTATTGACTGAAATGTTGATCAAATTAGCTGATAAGAAAATAGCATCTTAAATAGTGTTGCCTAGACTATTTTAAATAAATCTACTATGTTTTTCTTTTTTTCAATATTCAAAATAAATTCTTGCAATTGGTTAATTTTATATTGATCTATTTTCTTTATGGATTGTTCACAACAAGTTTCAAATTTTTTTAAATACTCATTTTCAGACAATGGAACTTTGGGATGTCCATAAACGTTATCTAGTTTAATTTCAATTTTTTTGTCATTTTGTAATAAGACTGAAAAAATTTGTGGTGTGAGTACTTTTTCATCTAAATTTTTATTTTTGTTTATCAAGATTTTCTTTGCAAATTCATGAGTATTTTTGTTATCTAAATAATTTCTATCTGTAAATGTCTCAATATTTAGATGACCATTTATCATATAACTTGCACCAACAAATTTGGCGCATAATTTTGCATAGTTTGTAGTTAGGTTTTTAATAATAGGCCGTGAAACAAGTTTGTAAACTCCTGGAGGAACATCACAAGTAATTGATTTGATATCCTCAGCTTTTAGCTTATGTTTCGATTTCAAATCTTTAATTGCGTGAACTAAGCCATGAGTTAACCTCCCGCTTGGGTAGGGCTTATGAGCTAACTCATTTATCATCCATTTTTTTCCAATATGATTTTGAAGGTAGGATAAATCATATTTATTATTTTCTATTAGGTTAAAATAACCATGTTCACCATTAAAAACTTTTTTAGGACCTGGAAAACCTGCGGTTGTTAAATCTATTGAAGACAAGGCGGCTCTTGCATTAAATCCTACTTGCAGACCTAATATAGGAACTCCTTCAACATGTGATTGCATATTACCACATGTTTGCGAATACATAATACCAAGTGCATTATTAATTTCCTCAGATGAAAATTTTTGAATTTTTGATAATGCGGCAACTGCTCCAAAACCACTGGCAGTTGCAGGTCTAAAAAAACGAAGTTCACCTGTAGCACACACACCTATGTAAGAGGCAATATCAACGCCTAAAGCAAGTGAAAGTAAAAAATCCTTTCCATTTACATTTAGTTTATTTCTATGATTTATTTCAGAATGTGAAAGCAAAGAACTTAATATAGCAGCCATTGGGTGTACAACTGCACCTTCATGAATACAGTCGAATTCAAGACAATGTATTTGGTAAGCGTTTATTAGAGTTGCTGCGTCTCTTGAATATTTTTCCCACGTACCAAGAATTGTACAATCATTTCCCTTCGACCAACCATTTGAAACTTGTTTTAATTCTAATAGGTTTGCTCCTGTACTTCCAGCAATACCAACACCAATAGAATCCAATAAAAATATCTTAATTTTGTTTATAGTTTCATTATCAAGATCTTCAAACCTTGATTGTTCTATGTGTTTTGAAAATAAATCAGCGGCTTCAATGGCCATAATCATCACCTACACCATTAATGAAACTATTTTTTATGTAATAGAAAAAAATAATCAAATTTAATAAAAAAAACTTCAAATTTTGGCTAATGAAACCGTTTCAAATTCAGACGGGCTTGTAATCTCTATTAATTCAAGGTCTTCTGAGTGCTTAATCTCTCTATGATGTATCTCAGGTGGTTGATAGACCACATCACCCTCATTTAAAGTAAAAGTTCCCTCACCTTTATACTCAAACTCAACTGAACCTTTCAATATATAAACCATTTGAAATTTTAATTTATGATAATGCCATTCGCCATTTGCATGTTTACCTTCAATAGCCTTGATTACATTAGCCCCAAAATCACCTGAAGTAGCCTCTTCTATACCTAAATTTTTATATGAAAAAAAACCTCTTAAACCTGATTCAAATTTATTTTCATTCGCCCTTGTTATTTTAAATTTCATAGCATCCTCTTATAAAATTAGTGAACCATTAAATCTTAACAGATAAATTTAAGATAGAAATAGTAAAGGTTCATACAAATCTAAAATGTACATATTTCTGGCTTGAAATCCATTCCATGACCAGGACGATTAGTTGGTTTTAAAGTGCCATTTTTAGGCTTTAATGGTTCCTGCCATAGATGATCATACCAACCCATATACTCTAACCACGAGGGATTCTCTATAGATGCTACTATGTGAATAGATAACTCAGGAAACATGTGGGGTGCGATTTTAATTCCATATTGATTAGCTAATTTTGCAGTATAAATTAAATTCGTATATCCACCTCTCATAATATCTGGTTGGAGTATATTTATTTTTTTACCCTTCATAAAAGGGAGTAAATCATGATGAGTAAAGTTATTTTCTCCAGTTACAATTGGTATTGAAGTTGAATTACAAATTTTATCATATCCTTCGAAGTCATCAGCCATTACTGGTTCTTCAAGCCATTCTGGGTTATACTTTTCAATTTTTTTTGAAACTTTAATGGTCTCTTCAACTGACCATCCTTGGTTCACATCAATCATAATTCCAATATCATTTCCCAATGCTTGGCGCATATCCCCAACATTTAAAACATCTTCTTCATTATTAAAAGTGTGAGCCACTTGCATTTTGATTGATTTAAACCCATTAAGAACGTATTTCTGAGCCTTCTCTATCATCCCGTCATGCCCCAAGCCTCTATAACAACCAGATCCATAAACAGGAAGTTCTTTATCTTGACCTTGCCAAATTTTCCATAAAGGCAAATTTTGCGTTCTTCCAAAACAATCCCATAGCGCTATATCTATAGCAGACATTGCCATGACAGTTATACCCATCCTGCCTTGTATAAACGTTGATTTCCACATTTTAGACCATAAATATGGTATGTCTTCTATTGTTTCTCCAATTATGAGCGGTTTTAACATTTCATTAATACACATCTCTATAGTTTTTAGTCCACCAGCTAAAGGATGGAGATGTCCGGTACCAATTACACCCTCTTTAGTTTCTATTTGAACTATTAATAAATCTATTTTCTCAAGGGTTAAAAAACCAGTTTTAGGAGGGTCTTGAAATGGAACAGAGATTATTTTTGTTTTTATAGAAATTATTTTTAGTTGATTATTGTTATTTATAATTTTTTTCAAATCGAACCTCCATTAGTTAAATTCTACATATTTAAAAATTTAAATGAATAAGAAAATATTATATATTAAAATGAACTAATTGATTTTGTTAAAATACTTATTAGGAGTTTTCTTTGAGTGCCGTCATTGGTGGAAAAAAAGTGCCAGATAATCTTCTTGGTAAATTAAAAGAAACAAATTTAAATAATTCTGAGGATACAGATCTTAGAAATGCACTTGAAAAAGATGGATATTTATTCCTCAGAAATGTAATTGAAAATGATCAAATAACTGAAGCTAGAAAAGATATTTTTAATAAATTAGGTGAGGTAGAAGAGATACAATATCCATATGTCGATGGAATTTCGTCTGGAAAATCAAAAAGAGACATGATGTTCTCCAATAGAGGAGAATTTTGGGAAGAGGTTAGCAATCTTCAATCATTGAGAAATGTTACTAACGGACAAAACTTAAAAAGTGTTTTTGACAAAATTTTTGGTACTCCTGCGGTGGGCTTTGATTTTATTTTTCTTAGAGCAGTAGCTGGTGGCAAATTTACTCATATGCATTGTGACTCTGGCTTTTTTACTCGTAAAACTGAAAAAGTTTTAACATGCTGGTTAGTCTTAACCGATGTGTCACTTGAAAAAGGACCACTGTTCATAATAAAGGATTCACACAAATTTAAAGATATTTATGAAAAATATAAAGGGTTTGACGTTGATATTCATAAAAATATTAAGGCGACAATTGACACTCACCCTGTAGATTTTGCTAGAGAAAGAAATACTAAAATTCTAACGGCTGAATTTAAACCCGGTGATGCTCTTATTTTTGGAATGTATACGGTACACGGTACTTTTGAAAACCATACAAAAGATAATAAAATTCGCCTAACTTGTGATATTCGTTTTCAACCCATTAATGAGCCTAAAGACCCAAGATATTTTGGTCCCAAACCTGGTGGAACCACTGGAGGAGGTTACGGAGAACTAAATAGCGCAAGACCACTTAATGAAGACTGGCATATCAGATAAAAAATAAAAGGATTAGAGTATATTATAATAGTTACTTTACTATTTATTATTTTTTGAGATATTAAATTAATGAGTACAGTTAAAATCCATGAAAGTTGGAAAAATGTTCTTGGAGATGAGTTTAGTAAAACATATATGGAAAATCTAAGGGCTTTTTTAAAAAAAGAGATTGAATCAGGAAAAAAAATTTTTCCTCCAATGAATAAAATTTTCAATGCTTTTAATTTAACACCCCTTACAAATGTTAAGATAGTTTTAGTAGGTCAAGACCCTTATCATGGAGAAGGCCAAGCTAATGGACTTAGCTTTTCCGTAGAGAGTAATATTAAAATTCCTCCATCTCTTCAAAATATTTTTAAGGAATTATTTACAGATTTAAGATTAACTTCACCTCAAAATGGAAATCTTGAAAATTGGGCTAAGCAAGGTGTTCTTCTTTTAAACAGCTGCCTTACAGTTCAAAAAGGGTCTCCTGGCTCTCATCAAGGTAAAGGATGGGAAAAATTCACCGACAAGGTTTTAAAAACTATTAATGACCACAAAAAAAATATTGTATTTATCTTATGGGGCAAAAAAGCACAGGAAAAGGGACAATTTTTAGATAAAGAGCGTCATTTAATAATAAAGACACCTCACCCATCTCCCTTTTCCGTCCATACTGGCTTTTTTGGTTCAAAACCTTTTTCCAGGTCTAATAATTACCTTTTAGACAAAAACATTGAACCTATAAATTGGCAATTATAAATAATGCAAAATAAATTTATAACTAAACTTTTTAAAAAACATTATAGTTATGAATTCTGAGAATAATTCTAGAGGAATCATTTTAGTCATAGTTGCTATGGCGCTGTTTTCAATCCAAGACGCACTAATTAAATTTGTTTTTGAACAGGCTGCACTTTACGAGATTTATTTTGGTAGAATATTTATAGCGTCTATAATTTTAGGATTATATATTTTAGTTACCAAACAAAAGCTTAAAATTAAAACAGAATACCCTTTTTTAACTTTAATAAGAGTTTTACTTCATTTTTTTGCTTTTAGTTTTTTCTTCATATCTCTTACGTTTATGAGTTTAGCAATGGCTAATGCATTGTTTTTTTCAAGCCCATTTTTTATTTCTATTTTTGCCAGATTCTTTTTGAAGGAAAAAATTGGCATAAGAAGATGGAGTGCTATATTTATTGGTTTTCTTGGAATATATATTATTCTCGATCCTGATTTTGGTAATTTTGAATACAAGAACTTATTACCAGTTTTATGTGCGTTCTTATATGCCTTATCAATGACAATTACAAAAATAACATCTGATAAAGATAATTTTTATACTCAATTATTTTATTTTTGTACCATAGCACTTGGTTTATGTTCGATTATTTTCTTAGTATTTGGTTCAGGAAAGTTTGATAATTTCGAAGATCCTACTATGCAATTTATTTTTAGAGAATGGTTTACAAACATTGATTACGCTTGGAAATATATCTTTGTGATGGGTATTTTAGCCTCTATTTCATTCGCATGTATTTTTAGAGCATATAGTTCTTATTCACCGTCAGTTGTATCTTTGTTTGAATATTCTCTAATTATTTGGTCAGTTATAATAGGGTTCATATATTTCAATGACACTCCAAACTTAAGAACTTTTTTAGGGATTAGTTTAATTATTGGAGCAGGTACTTATATCTATTTCAGGGAAAAATTAAAAAAACAAGATCTAACTATTAATTTACCCAAAAGAAGATAAGAATTAACCTAAATATAAGATTTAGTTGTTTAATTAAGGGAGGCATGAGTTTGAACAAAGAGCATCCAGGGATCACTTCACTTTACAACTTTATAAATGCCTTCAATAGTGTAGAAAAAGAAAAAATTATTAGTAACCTTCATTTTCCACATTTTGTTCACTCGGACGGCAATGAACCAGTTGTTTATGAGAACGGTGAAATATTTTGGAAATCTATAAAAATACAATTTAACAGAATGATTAATGAAGAAAATTGGCATTACTCTACCTTAGACAAATGTGAAATTATTAGTGTTGCTAGAAACTCTATACAATGCTTCGTTGAATTTAATAGAAGAGACATAAGTAAGAAAAGCTACGGAACGGCTAAAGGTATCTGGATCGCCACATTCAAAAATAACTTATGGGCATTACAAATGCGTTCAATGATCCCCGTTTCTGGTAAAATAAGCTCTTTAGCAGGGACAAAAATGGATTAATTTAAATCAAACCGAATTTAGCTAACTCAAATTTAAAATAACCTGATGACGTTTTAATTTAGCAATAACCAAAACTACATATTATTGATAGGTATAGTGAAGTCACTTTAATTTGAAAGATTTTTAAATCAAAAACCATACTAATTTGAATTGATTAATTACTTCCAATTTGGTCCATAAAACCAGGCAACTAGTGAACATCTTTTTCCTGAACTAACTTTTGTGACCCTATGACGCAAATAAGAAGGAAAAATTATAATAGTACCCTGTGCTCTAAAATTCATAGAACTCTTGATATCTTCAAATTCAAAATTTCCACCCTCGTATTCGTTTTCGTCACTTAATTGAATGGTTACCGATATTTTTCTATCGACACCTTCTTGCCCATTCCAATTAACATCTTGATGCCAATCATATCGACCATCCTCATCAGATCTATATTCTATATATTGTATTTCTGATTTATTATCGAGGTTAACATGAAAGCTTGTTTCATTAGCCTCAAAAACATACCTCCATATCAACTCTTTAATCCAGTTTTCCTTTATCCAATAAATTTTGCTTTTTCTTTTTGTTTGAATTGATTTATGGGAAGAGAAAGTGGTTGCATCAATTAAATGATTTTTATCAACTTCATTAAAAATTTTATCAATTTGATTTTTCGTTATGGCTGATTGCCAAATATGAAATTGTTCTCGCATATACCAATATCTTTATTGTATTTTTTAAAATAAACTGAATTATAATAGATATTGTAGACTATTCAACGAAGCCTTTTGGAAGTTTTTTAGGCTTAGGTTTAAGAAGTGTTTTTAAATGAGCTATTTCATCATCTGCTTTTTTAATTACTTCTTGTTCTTGTTCTCTTAGCTCATTATTCATCTTCTTTTGTGATCTTAATAATCTTAGTTCATACATTCTATCAACTTCTTCATCACTTAGATTATCTTCACCTCTTTCTTCCAGTAGTTCCAACTCTGTTTTTTTAACTTGATCTTCACCATTATCAATTTGAGTTTTTTCTGTAACTGGCTCTTCTTCTTTCGTAGCTAGTTCATTCATATCAACTTTAGGAACTTCTTCTGTCGCAGCTACTTCATTAACATCTACTGTAGGAGCTTCTTCTGTCGCAGCTACTTCATTAACATCTACTTTAGGGACTTCTTCTGTCGCAGCTACTTCATTAACATCTACTGTAGTAGCTTCTTCTGTTGTAGCTACTTCGTTAATGTCTACTGTAGGAGCTTCTTCAATAGTAGCTACTTCATTTGTATTTTCTTTTACTGCATCTTGTGAAATGACAGTTTCACTTTGTTCTTTTGAATTTATTAAATCAAGAGAGGATGCAGGGTCATTGTTTACGTATAATTTTTCTTGAGATTCGCTTACACTTTCCTTAATAGTACTAGTTTCATTGTTTTGATTTTCTTTAGCATTAATAGGGTTTTCAAGAGCTTTTGCTTGAGACTTGGTAAAAGGAATTACATATTTTTGACGAGCTATTTGAATATCATTTTTAAGATTTTTTATTCGTGTATCCCAATCTTGCATTTACTTGCCTTGATAATAAAAACTCGTTAAAATTAATAATTAATTCAAATAATCTCAAATTATCTTCAAAAAATATACCAAGTTTTTAATTTTAATTAAAATTTTTCTTATCACTTGTTATGACTAACGTCATATTAGTTTTAATAGACATTAAATCTGAGGAAACTTTAAAAATAAAATTGGCCACTTAGTTCCGTTTTTGTATGACTAAAACCCAGTAAATAGTGGGGTAAAACTTGCAGCAGCGACAGGAATTCCTGAATTTTAAGTAAGAGCGTTGAGTAAATTAGTTGGGTTGAATAAAGCTAAGCGAATATCTATAAATCATCCGCTTAACTCTTTAATGAAATAAGATTAAACTAAGCTTTTTTTAGTCTTTCATTTTGAGGAAACATATATTTACTTGCCTCTTCATCAATTTCAACTTTGAAGTTATGATTATTTGATACATTTATATTTATTGCCTTTTGACTAGCAGGTCTATTATTGATTTCTGTCATGAGCCTATTTAAATTAGTTCTTTTTTCAAGTTCACCATCTCCAATTACCTTGGGCAACATTCTTGCCCAACCCCACACGCACATATCAACGATTGTATAAGTATCACCCAACATATATTTATTGTTTGATAATCGGTTGTCTAAAATGTCATAATGCCTTTCTGCCTCAAAAACATACCTATTTATAGCATAAGGTAATTTTTCAGGGGCCATATGTTGAAAGTGTACAGATTGACCTGAGTAAGGACCAATTCCAGTAGCAACAAACATTAACCATGATAAAAGATCTGCCCTAGACTTTGGATTGTTATCAGTAATAAACTGACCTGTTTTTTCTGCTAAATATAACAAAATAGCATTACTATCAAATATTACATTTCCATCATCAATAATTGAGGGTGCCTTAGCATTTGGGTTAACTGCTAAATATGAAGAAGTATGTTGTTCACCTTTTCTTGTATCAACAGGAATTGCTTCATATTCCAGTCCCATCTCCTCAAGACATAGAGCAACTTTCATAGGATTAGGACCAGTATTATAGTAAAATTTTATCATTTAGTTCTCCATAAAATTCATTATTCAACACTTATGTATTTTATTATAAAGTTAATCAAGATTATTGTTTGTATAGCCTGTATACACCACCATTAAATTCGTCATTAATAATAATAATTGATCCATCTGACATTTCTTTAAGGTCTCGAATTCTTCCAATTTGATTTGTTAGAATTTTCTCTTCTGAAACTACAATATTATTTTTAAGAGATAAAAGGTGTAGTTGTCTAAATTTTAATGAACCAATAATTACTTTATCTTTGAATTCTTCAAACATTGTCCCTTTATAAATCATGATTCCTGATGGTGCTATGGAAGGTATCCATACTTTTAAAGGATCTTCATATCCAGGTTTACTAGTTCCCATTCCAATGGTTCTTCCACTTCCATACTCTTTTCCAAATGTAATTTTAGGCCAACCATAATTTTTTCCTTTTACGATAAGGTTTAACTCATCTCCTCCTTGTGGACCATGTTCATGAAGCCATAAGTTAGTTTTATCTATATTGAAAGTTAGGCCTTGTGGGTTTCTATGACCAATTGAAAATATTTCAGGAAGAGAGTTTTTAAATGCCTTATTATTATAATAGTTTCCATTTTTTAAAATTTTAATAACTGATCCTGAATGATTTTTTAAATTTTGAGAATCATTACGTGTACCTCTATCGCCAATTGTTGCAAAAATATATTTACTATTAGTAGCTAACCGACAACCAAAATGCCTGGAACTTCTTGAAGATTTATTTGAGACAAATATTTGTTTTTTATTAAACAATTCGTCATTCTGAAATTCATAGCTGTTAATTGCCGTTGCAGATTCAGAGTTTTTAGTAATTTTACTAAAACATAGATAAATAATTTTTTTATTATTATCTTCTTCGATTGCAATGTCGAGTAATCCTCCTTGACCATAATTAAATACTTTAGGAGCACCTTTAACTTCATATATTTCTTTTTTAAAAACATTAAGTCTAAATAATTTTCCAGCACGTTGTGTAAACAGAACTTCTTCTTTATTTAAAACACTGACACCCCATAAATTTGAAAGTTCGGGAGTAATTTTTTCTAATTTAATTTGAGATTGAGCCATAAACGGGAATAAAATAAATAATAAGGCGTAGAAAATAAAATTCATTTATTGAAACCTTTTAGTTGTAAATGATATTTAATAAAACTATTTTTACAGATTATTTCCTTTAATTGAATAAAATATTTTGAGCAGAACATGAAACTATTACTTGCAGATATAGGTGGAACAAACGCCAGATTTGCATATCAAGAAAAAAACAATGGAGAACTTAGTAATTTTTCTTATTTAAAATGTAATGATTTTGAAAACATTTATGATGCTATAGAGTATTATCAACAAACAAATAATTTAGACATCGAGAGTATGTCTATTGCATTAGCATCACATACAACAAAAGATGCAATTAAATTCACGAATAATCATTGGAAATTCAAGCAATCTGAAATTTTTAAGTATTTTAGTTTAAATAAATTAATTTTTGTTAATGATTTTGTTGCTCAATGTCTGAGCTTAGGTCCTTTTTATAAAGATATATCTGAAAATAGAACCATAAATGATAAATTATTAAGTAAATATGATTTAAAAACTATTAGAAGTGGAAAACCTACGAAAAACTCACCTCTTCTAGTTTCAGGTCCTGGGACTGGTTTGGGAGTATGTACTTTATTAAACATTAATAATCACCCAATAGCCATAGAAGGTGAAGGAGGTCATTCCTCTTTTGCACCAAATTCAGATATCGAAATAGAGTTACTTCATTTTTTAAGAAAGAAATATAATCATGTTTCTAATGAACGAATTGTGAGTGGTTCAGGTATTGAGGAAATATACGAATTTATTTGTTATATAAATAAAAGCCCTTCAGAAGGATTAAAAGCGCCAACTATTGGCAATAATGCATTAAAAGGTGAACCTAAAGCACATGATTCTATTAAATTATTTTTTAGTATTTTTGGTACAATTGTTTCCAGCGTGATTTTAATTAATGGAACCCAATGCGGTGTTGTGATTGCAGGTGGGATTACTCCTAAATTACAATCAATTTTAAGTGAAAGTAATTTTAATGTAAATTTTTTAAATAAAGGAAGACGATACGAGTATGTAAAGAATATACCTGTATGGCTTACTGAAAATAATAATAATGGTTTGATAGGTGCATCCAAAGCCATAAATAATCCCCATTACAGCTCAAAAATCATAACAAACAAATAAATTTTCTTTTAAAAAACATATTCAATAGTTTACATTATTCAAAAGGGGGAGTTTTTTGTTAACTAAAGAATTAATAACTTTTTTAAAGAAGTTTGATACACCAACAATATCAAATGCCCTAGACATTTATAGAGGGTCGAGATCTGCAGATGGTTATACAAAATATCCATTTATTTCAGCTAATCCCAAGCTAGAACCAATTGTAGGAATAGCAAGAACGGCTAAAATAAGGGCTTCTAATCCACCCATATTATCACCAGAAGAAACTACATCTATTCGATTAAAATATTATGAATATATAAGTAAGAAATTTACAGAATCTCCTGATGCTTCTCCAGTTTGTGTGATTGAAGATCTTGATTGGCCAAATCCAACAGGTTCTTTTTGGGGTGAAGTTAATGTTGCGTTGCATAAGGGTTTAGGACTAGAAGGTACAATAACAAGTGGGTTATTGCGAGATTTAGATGCAATAGATAAAAATTATCAGGTTCTAGCCAATGGTATTGGACCAAGTCATGCTTACGTTCATGTTGTTGAATTCAAATCATCAGTCAATATCCATGGCCTTAACATTAATGATGGCGATATAATACATGCAGATCAACATGGAGCAGTAATTATACCTGACCAAGCACTTTTAATTATCAAAAAAGCTATTAACCATATGTCCAAAAAAGAAAAACACCTTATTGAAGCTGCAAAAGAAAAGAACTTCAATATTGAAAAACTCAAGGTTGCGTGGACGAAAGCTTCAAACGAAAAATGGGAGGAATAAACATTGTTTGAAATTGATAAAAAAGCTAGAAGACTTTCACAAAAAGAAAAAGACCAATATATCAATGAAGGATACGTAACTGGTCTGCCGGTATTTTCAGAAAACGCAGTTAAGGATTTACATAATTGGTATCACGAACTTAGCTCAAAATTGCCAAACGATATAGATATTAACAAAACTAATATGTGGCATAAAGCTAGTAAAAAATTTCATGATTTGTGTAGAACACCAGTTATTCTAGATTATGTAGAGGATTTACTAGGACCAAATTTTGTACAATGGGGAGGACAGTTTTTCAGTAAAGAACCCAAAGATGGTTCGGTAGTACCGTGGCATCAAGATGCCCAGTATTGGCCTTTAAACCCTTCTAATGCAGTTACTGTTTGGCTGGCTGTTTTTGACACTGATGAAGAAAATGCAGCGATGAAAGTGGTATCAGGAAGTCATAAATTAGGAAAGTTTGTACATAAAAAAAATGATGCCAAAAATTTAGTTTTAAACCAGGAAGTATCTTTTGATCAATTAGATCAATCAAAAATTGTTTCTTTAAATTTAAAGGCTGGTCAAATTTCTCTTCACAATGATGCATTACTTCATGGATCTGAAGCAAATAATTCAGATAGAAGAAGGTGTGGAGTCACAATGCGATTTTCTCCAACTAACGTAAAAGGAGACTTAAATGTCTGGCCTTTTTTTGAAACACAGTTAGCAAGAGGAGTAGATGAGTATAAATTAAACCCTACTGCTAAAATACCTACAGGTGAAGCTACTCCAAAGAAAATGTTTTCATTTTCTCACGAATTTGAAAATGAATGGTAATCTATATGCATTCTAACATTTAACCTCATCACATTTTTTTTTCTACAGACCTCAATCTGTAAGATAAAGCTTTCAGTGAACCCTTAACAAAAACATCTGAACTATTTACCCGTTGATCAAATTCTTCTTTTGTGATGGATATGATTTCACTTTCCACTAAGCATCTTGCTGTGGCCATCCTCAGTTCATTTTCTATAACTCCCATTTCACCAAAAAGTTCATTTTCTTGGATAATAAAATTAGGCTTGTTAGTCTCATTAGTTGGCAAAAATATTCCAACGGAACCTTTTACCAACAAGTACATTTTATCAGGAAGTTCTCCAACCTTAAAAACACTTTGATTTTGATTAAAATTAGTTTTTTCCATTAGAATTCAATGACCTCATTTTCTGACGCAAATTTTACTTTATTAGTAGATATATTTTTTTTTAAAGTTTCAATATCGGTGTCTTCTCTTAGTGGTGAATGATGTGATATTAAAAAGTTTTTTACCTCAATATTATTAGCAATATCGATCCCCTGCTCTACACTTGAATGTCCCCACCCTCTTTTATCTTTAAGTTCACTATCTAAATACATGCCGTCCCATATGACCGTGTCAGAGTAATTACAAAATTTAATTACTTTACTTTTTTGGTTATTTTGAAACTCATTATCCAAAAGATAACAAAACTTTTTTTGATCACTAATGATACTGTAACCTTTTGAATTTCCCGGATGATTAAGATCAATTGAATTAATATTCAAATCTTTGAAATTATCTACAACTTGGTCAAATTCATAAAACTCAAACTTATTAATAATATCTAAAAAGCTTACCGGAAAATAAGGAAGTTTATAATAATTAAATAAATTACTAAATGTAGTTTTTTTATCTGAGTGAGCTGAAGTTAAAATAATTTTTTTATCTGATGCTGACTTATAATCATTAAAAGCCAAACCTTGAATATGATCGTGATGAAAATGAGAAATAAATACAATAGTTTGCAGATCATTATCAAAATCGACTTTAGAAAACCCTGATCCACAGTCAAAAATTAACTGATAGTCAGAAGTCTTAACTTCTACACATGGTGTGTTTCCTCCATAACCTAACATTTTGTGACTAGGAGTAGGTATTGATCCTCTTACACCATGATTAATAATCATTAAAATATGATAAAAAGAAAATTTAACATGTAAATATCTTTTTTAAGAAAAGACAAAACAGCCTAAAAAGAAGTCAATTTAAAGTAATCAGGCCATCAACAGCCACTAAACCTTCTTGACCTTCCTTGATTATAATAGGGTTTATTTCAGCATCTTTAATTTCTCTGACGCTAGCTAATTGAGAAATCTGAACAATAGCTTGAGCTAAAACTTTCATATCTCCTTTAGGCAACCCTCTAAAACCTTGAACACTGATAAGAGATTTAACTTCTTTTATCATCTCCATTGCGTCAGACATTTCCACAGGGGCTATTCTTATAGATTTATCGTCAAAAATCTCGGACATAACACCTCCAGAACCAATCATAACAATTGGACCCACTAACTCATCAATCCTGTAACCTAAGATTATTTCTGTTAAACCTTTTTCCATTTTTTGCATAAGAAATTTTTTTTCATTTTCTTTAATGTTTAAATCATTACTTATTTTAGAAAGTTTTTGGTAACTAGAAATCAAACTCTCCATTGAGTTAATATTTAATTCAACTCCACCTATTTCAGTTTTATGAAGAAAATCATTTGATAATATTTTGATTGCAACAGGAAATCCTAAAATCGAGGCAAAGTGTTTAGCTTGCTCTTCATTAGAAAAAATTTCAAAATGAACAGTGTTAATACCAATTTCTTTAAAAATTTCTAATGAGTTTTTTTCTGATAAATTTTTATGTGGATATCCTTTTAATTTATCAGAGACACCCTTAAAATTATAAGTTTTTTCTATATTAATTTTAGGTGCTTTAGCATTTAAATATGCTCTAATTCCTTCAGCACATGATTCAGGTGTTCTAAAACAGGCAATATCATGCTGGTGAAGTAGCTTCAATGCTTCTGGAGCGTCTGGGGTAATGTATACAGCTAGGGGCTTTTCATATTTACGAAATTTAATAAGAGGTTCTACCGCTTGATCTGGTCGAAATTTTGCAGATGAACCAACAACCATAACTACTAAATCACAATTATTATTGTCCATAAAATATTTTATGGCGTCACTTACAACCTCAGGTTTTGTTCCGGCAATAGTTAAATCGACCACTTTATTTTGGTTCAAGTTAATATTATGTTTCTCAATTAACTTAGATATTAATGAACTAGGATCTATTACTTCAATATCTGTACCTGATAAACTTTCTACAACCATGGCTCCACCACCTCCAGTTGTTGTGACTATTGCTATTCTCTTTCCTACAGGTAATATTTTATTTTTAAAAAGGTTTGGAATTTCAATTAGAGATTCAAAAATCTCTACCCTTTTAATTCCATTATACTTTACAAAAGCATTGAATGCTTCATCTGATCCAGCTATTGCTCCAGTATGAGATTTAGCTAACTCTTTACCTAAATCAGATTTACCAAGTTTGTAGGTTATTACCGATTTTCCAGAGGCATAAGCCAACCGTGCCATTTCAGATACTTCTTCACTATTTCTTAAAGTTTCTAAAAACAAAATAATAGTATGCGTATCATTATCATCTATAAGCATTTTTCCAATTTCACCTACGGTCAAATCAGATTCATTTCCAACAGAAAAAAGTTTAGAGAAGCCTATTCCCCGAGAATGTCCATGAGCAAGCAGGGCCCCAATAAGACTTCCACTTTGTGATATGACGCTTAATCCACCTTTCTTCAAATTCGGCAGATCAAGCATTGCATTAGCGCTTAAAACAACTGAGTCAGAAATATTAATTATACCTATGCTATTTGGTCCTAATATTCTTAAGTTTCCTTCTCTTGCAATATGTAAAATTTGTTTTTCTAAATTCAAACCTTCTGAACCAGACTCAGAAAATCCACCTGATAAAATGGTAGCACATTTAATATTCATTGAGACTGCGTCTCTAACAGCGTCAATAATTTTATTTCCATCAACTGCTATAAAAACATGATCAATTTTTTGGGGGATATTGGTTAATTTTGAATAACATTTAAAACCAAAAATTTCTTCTCTATTTGGATTTACTGGGTATATTTTTCCCTTATATCCATGTGAAACTAAAAATCTTTGGACTCTTGCACCTGTTTTTTGAGGATTAGAGGAAGCCCCAACTATTGCGACAGAACGTGGGTTTAAGAATGATTGAGTGAAATTATTATCTATCATAATTTAAAATTATTTATTAGGTCTCTGAGAAAATCTTCGTTCAAAAATATCTTCAGCAATGCGATTTTTCATCATTTCTGTTGATCCGCCAGCAATCTGCCAGCCTCTAGATTTTCTAAAACAATATTCTACAAGCGACTCTTGTGAATAACCTGTTCCACCCATTATTTGCATTGCTTCATTGCAAATATCAAATCCTGCTTTGTTACAGAATGCTTTTGCAATAGATGTTTCTTTTGAAGATGGAAAACCTTTATCTGCATTTATTGCAGCTCGGTATAATAATAACCTTCCTGCTTCTATTTGAATTTTCATATCAGAAAACTTCCATTGTATTCCCTGAAACTCACAAATTTTTCTTCCAAATTGCTCTCGCGTAATTGCATGTTCTTTAGCAACGTTAAAAGCAAACTCACCAACAGCCAGCGATCTTGCTGTGTTACCTATTCTTTCTGCATTAAATCCCGCTATTTGTTTTTTAAAACCACCTGGACCTAATAATACATTTTCTTTTGGAATAAAAACATCATCAAAATACAAGGCACACCATTCTTCACCATTTGTATATCTTGATGGGCTACCTTTTGAAAAACCATTCATTGAAGTATCCATCAAAACTGATCCTATGCCATCTACACCTTCATGATATCTTACGTAAACTAAAAAAATATCCGCATCAGGAGAATTACTTGTAAAAACTTTACTTCCCGAAACTCTATATCCATCCCCATCTTTTACTGCCTTTGTAGTAAGGTCTGTTACTGCAGATCCTGCATTTGGTTCAGTCATTCCCAAACCAATCACAAGATCACCTCTTAATAATTTACTAAGATATTTTTCCTTTTGATATTCTGAAGCATATTCAGCAAAAGTTCTTAATGGACCAAAGCTTCCAGATTGAACTACATCTGCACTTCTAGGGCATACTAAAGCCACCTGTTCTATTGCGAGAACAGCATCAATCAAAGTACCTCCTTGACCCCCATCTTTTTCAGGAAGAGTAATGCCCATCAAGCTATTTTCAGCAAATAATTTTGCAATATCTCTAGGAAATTTTGGATCATGAGCTCTTTTAAGGTTATCCTTTTTTAAATTATTTTCTGCCATATTTCTTACTGAGTTTTGAAATACTTGTTGTTCTTCTGTTAAATTAAAATCCATAATTTTTCCTATTTTTCTTAATTATATAAAATAAAATGAAACATTATTTATTTAAAAAATCTGACACTTCTTTTTTAAAAACATCCCAACCTTCTTCATTTTCAAGTAAAATGTGATTTTTACTTTTTATTGGTACAAATTTACTGTTTTTTATGTTTGCTGCTAGGAATTTACCTTCAGAGATTGGTACCCTTGCGTCTTCTGTACAATGAAAAATAATTGTAGGAATTTCTAATTTAGACAGCATTTCAGTAATATTAATTTGATCATTCACCATAGAAATTCTTGCTGCGTTTTTAGCCGAAGTAGTAATTTTCATAATTTTATTGAATGAATCCATTTGTTCCTTGTTACCCTCTGGTATCATTGATGTGGCAAAAAACTGTCTAAAAGCGGGGTTCTCATCTTCCCATCCACTTAAAATCATGGTTTGTTCCATCTTACTTTTAGATTCATAAGTAGGATCATTTCTTTGACCTTTTCCTCTAGCAAAACCTCCAAAAAGTATTAAATGAGAGACCTTGTTTGGGTTTTTAATCGCATAAGCTATTGATACGGCACATCCTTGTGAAACGCCTAATATTGGAAATTTATTAATCTTTGCATCATTTACAACTGCGTCCACATCCTCAACAAAGCTCTCGAAAGTGATATCTAAAGGGTCTAAATCTGACGAACCATTGCCTCTTTGATCAAATCTAACCAAAGTGTTTTTTTCTGCTAAAAATCTATACATATGAGTCCAAATTGGACTTCTCCAATCATGTTCAAGACTACTCATAAAATTAGGTGCTTTTAGTATAGCAGGACCATTTCCTACCTTTGCATAAGCTATAATCGTGTTATCTTTGGAGCTACAATATCTAATTTCCTGATCAATTTCAGTAAAACTTTCTGGTATTGAACTGACATCATCCTTATTGTCAGAAACAATTATTTTATAAACTTCAATCTTTTGGCTTATATTTTTTAAATGCTGATTTCCAATATATTCAACATTTGTAATATTTAAACTTTTTATATTTTGAAAAATATCATGAGTTATAGATATCCCTCCAGGATCAGCAATGGATTCTAATCTGCTTGCAATATTTACTGTGTTCCCAAAAACGTCTCCATTATCAATAACAACATCGCCTACATTAATACCAAAACGATACCATATCCTATCGTTCTTATTATATATTCTCTCCATGTTATTAATTTCTGATTGTATCTGAATGCTACACTCAACAGCATTAACAGAGCTCTCAAAAGTTGCAATAAAACCGTCTCCAGTGGTTTTAATAATGTTGCCTTTATATTTATTGATTGAGGGTTCAATTACTTTTATTAAATGTTGTTTTTGACGTTGTAGAATTTCAATCTCATTACTTTCTATTAGTCTAGAAAAACCAACCATATCTGCAGCAACTAACGCCAATAATTTTCTATCCAAATTGATCCCCATGCAGAATTTAAAATGTTTTTAATCTTTTATTAAACTATATAAATTTATTAGAATTAATATAAAAATAAAAAAGCATAAAATAATTAAGTAATTTGCATTATTATGTTATGATAAAGACGCCAGGGGTGCAAAATTTTTTGCTGAGATAGACCCTTTAAACCTGATCTGGTTAAAACCAGCGGAGGGAGTTGCTAGTTTATTTTTAATTTTCACTATATTTCAAATAGTCTAATTTAAGTTAAAAATTTAAACGTATTCCCTATGAGGAATAAAAAAGTATTTTTTAAAATGAGGAAATAAATATGTCTAATGAATTATCCAAAAGTGCATCAGAACTTTTAACGAATATAAGAAAAAAAGGTCCACTAGTTTGGAATTTTTCAAATTTTGTATCTATGGATATTGCTGCTAACGCCTTGCTTTCAATCGGAGCATCTCCTGCAATGGCACACGCAAAAGAAGAAGCAAAAGATTTTAGTAAAATTTGTAAAGCAATTAATGGAGCCCTAACTGTCAATATAGGAACCTTTGACCCATACTGGCAAGAATGCGCATTGGAAGCTGCTAAACATGCAAATGAAAATAATGTACCTTGGGTTTTAGATCCTGTTGGTGCTGGAGCTAGTGAATTTAGAAATCAAAATGTTGAAGAATTATTGGCATTAAATCCAACTATACTTAGAGGAAATGGATCAGAGATCATGGCCGTTGCAGGTATTGCGGGTGGTGGAAAAGGTGTAGATTCCACCTCAACATCAAACGATGCATTAGATGCTGCAAAATCAATAGCCAATCAAAATAAGATCATAGTTGCTGTAACAGGTGAGATTGATTATGTTACCGATGGTACAAAAACATATGCAATATCAGGTGGACATGAAATGATGACAAAAGTCACTGCCACTGGTTGTGCACTATCATGTCTAATAGGAGCTGCAATAGCAGTAGGGGAAGATAAATTGTTATCGACATCAGCAATCATTGGCATCTATGGACTTGCTGGAAAAATGGCAAGTGAGGAAGCGAAAGGTCCAGGTAGTTTGCGTGTTCATTTATTAGACAATCTAGCTAATTTAACACCTGCTGATGTTTCAGAAAATGTTAAAATAGAAAATGCCTAATTACAGTACCTATTTAGTTGCTGGCCCAGAAAACATTCTTCCTAACCATCAATTAGGCAATGAAAGTAAAGAACAAGCATTAATAAGAATAGTTCAGGAACTTTCAAATAATGGACTTAATGTATTTCAACTACGAGCAAAAAATATTTCAGATAGTGAACAAATTGATATCCTTCGGAACCTGAAGAAAGCTTTGCTAAATACTCAAACTAAAATTTGTATTAATGATAGCGTCAATGTTGCCTCAAAAGCTGGAGATTTTGTTGATATTTTGCATCTAGGACAATCTGACATGCACCCAGAAAAAGCCAAGAGCTTTATAAATGATAGAATTAAAATAGGACTATCAATAACAAAAGAAAGTCAAACTCGTAATATTCCAGATTGCGTAAGTTATATAGGTGTTGGGCCAATTTATAAAACCAACTCAAAAAATGATGCTGAAAAACCTATTGGAGAAACGATTCTTAAACAGATTTTAGAAAAAGTTAATATTCCTGTTGTCGCAATTGGAGGAATTGATTTGAATAATGTAAGTAATCTTTTTAGTTTAGGTGTTTCTGGAGTAGCAGTCATTTCAAATATATTAAATAATGAAAATCCATTGAAAAACTTTCTCTTATTAAAAGAAAAAATAAAAAAGGACTAAATTTTTGTATATCTTAATAACAGGTGGAACTAGTGGACTTGGATTCTATACTGCTATGACATTAGCAGAAGACCAAAATAATAAAATTTTACTTATAGGTAGCAACAAAGTTAAAGGTGTTAAAGCCGTCGAAGAAATTATTAAAAAAACTAAAAATAAAAAAATTAAATACTTAGAAGGAGATCTTTCATCAATTAAACAAATTTCAATGATTGCAAAGGACTTAATTAAAGAAAAGTTTGATATATTGATTAATAATGCCGGCGCTCTTTATTTTTCAAGAATGGAGAGTATTGACAAAATTGAAAAAACATTTGCCCTTAATCATTTGTCATATTTTGCACTTACCAATTTATTATTACAAAATAAAAATATTAAACGTGGTGGAAGAATAATAAATGTAGCAAGCGGGGCACACAAAGGTATAGACATAGACTTTGAGGATTTAGAAACAAAGAAAAATTATAATGGCTGGTTTGTTTATAAAAAATCTAAACTTTGTAACATCTTATTTACTAGAAAGTTGAGTAAGTTTACATCTGATAAAAATATTACAGTAAATTGTCTTCATCCAGGATTTGTCAAAACAGAATTTGGCAAAAATAATAGTGGAATATTAGGTTTAATCATTAAGTTATTAATGAATTTATTTGCTATAAAATTGGAAGAAGGTGCAAAAACAATAATTTATTTAGTTAATAGTAATGAAGTTAATGAGGTAACAGGCAAGTATTTTTATAAAAGTCAAATCATAGAACCATCATCATTTGCACAAAATCAAAAGTCAGCTGATCGGTTATGGAATGAAAGTGTAAAAATTTTAAAAAATAAAGGTTTGACACTTTAGCATAATTACTTCACATGTTAACTTATGAAAGAATATAACTCCTCCCTTATTTCTCCTGTTCTCATAGCTGGCTGTTTAATAATAATTGTTACTTTTGGGATTAGGGGAAGTTTTGGGGTATTTCAGATACCTATAGAAAATGAATTTCAATGGCTAAGAGTAGAGTTCTCTCTTGCTATTGCTATTCAAAATCTGGGTTGGGGTATTGGTGCTCCGATATTTGGCGCCTTAGGCGAAAAGTTTGGTGATAGGAAAATGATTATAGCTGGATCATTGTGTTATGTATCCGGTTTAATTTTATCTACTTTTGCTCAAAATCCTCTGACTCATCAGTTTTTAGAATTAATAATTGGATTTGGCATTGCAGGTACTGGAATGGGAATGATACTTGCCGTTGTTGGAAGAGCTTCAAGCGAGAAGAATAGGTCAATGGCTCTTGGAATTGTAACAGCCGCAGGATCTGTAGGCCAAATGGTTGGTGCCCCTCTAGCCCAAACTCTTGTTGATTTATACGGATGGCAACAAGTTTTTATTATTTTTGCTTTTAGTATAGTTTTAGTAATGTCTGTTGTTCCTCTACTAAAAGAAACGCCAGTTTCTACTAAAAAAGAAATAGAGGTTAGTTTAACAAAAGTTCTTGGTAACGCCTTTAAAGATCCAAATTTCTCAATGATATTTTTAGGATTTTTTGCATGCGGATACCAACTTGCATTTGTGTCAGCACATTTTCCAGCTATGGTAACTGAAATGTGCAGCGCAATCAGTCCTTCAAGTCTTTTACAATATATTGGAGTGTCTACAACATCTAGTTTAGGGGCATTAGGTATTGCTGTAATTGGGTTTAGTAATATATTTGGAACAATATATGCTGGATGGCTAGGTCAAAAATTCCCTAAAAAATATTTATTAGCTATAGTCTATGCCCTGAGAACATTAATCGGATTATTATTTATAATTTTTCCAATCACTCCAATGTCCGTTGTGTTATTTTCATTTTTTATGGGATCACTATGGCTAGCCACAGTACCTCTTACAAGTGGCTTAATTGCGCATATATATGGGCTTAGGTATATGGGAACCCTTTACGGCCTTGTCTTTCTTTCTCATCAATTGGGAAGTTTTCTGGGTGTTTGGATGGGCGGTAAACTGTATGATGCTACTGGTGACTATACCCTTGTATGGTGGATAGGTGTTGGCGTGTCTGCATTTTCAGCAATAATACATTTACCAATTAAAGAAAAAAAGCTTCAATCAGCCTAACCCTCCACTAACCACATGCCATAAAGGGAACACATTGTTTCTTTTAAGGGAATAATTATGTTACAATTATGTTAAATGTTTCTATTTTGGAAAGAATGAAATTCCA
>CAKZQZ010000075.1 GCA_937142855.1 uncultured Alphaproteobacteria bacterium
ATTGACAATTTCTAAAATGATACGCAATCTCATCATCACTTGCCATTAAAAGAGAACAAAATATATAACTTTATAAAAATTAATAAGATTACAAAATTTAATGCATTATTCATTAAGTTTTTAATTATTAATTTTGCATTTATTAGTAATGCTGCTTTGGGATATGAAGAAAATTATTACTACGAAGTACAGTTTGGAAATTTAATTATAGGGAAGGTAGAGGTTTTTGTAGAGGCAAATAGAAACGAAATTATTCTAACTACTAAATCGAAGACAGCGGGATTTCTAAATATTTTATATGATTATGAAGGAGAATTATATTCTTCTTCTAAAAGAAAAAACAATTATTGGCTACCAAAAGTGTTTTCCACGACTGGAACGTTTAATAAAAAAAAACGTTCATCAAAAATAAATTTTGAGAATAATTTAGTAAAATACAAAAATGACCCAGTTTTAGATTTAAAAAAAGTTCATCCTATTGAGCAATCAACATTGAATGAAGTTATAGATCCTGTAACAGCATTTATCAATATTATTGAGAAAATCAATTCAAACGAAAAATGTGATAAAATTTTCAAGATTTTTGATGGTAGAAGAAGGTACAATCTACAAATAAAGGCATTAGGAAATACATTTTTAAAAAATGATAGACCAAAGTCCTTCAATGGGAAAGTCCTAGTTTGTGGCTTAAAAGTTACCCCTTTAGGAGGTCATAGGTTGGAAACTAAATGGAAGCCCAATGAAGATAAGTTTACAGACTTTAAAATCTTTTTTGGTGAAACTTCCTCTGGAAGAACATTACCTGTCAGAATGAACTTAGAGAGATGGTTTGGAACTGTAATTATAAGATTAATAAGAGATGTGTCTTAAATGAACAAGTTTGGCTTAATAGGTCATAATATAAGTGGCTCACAGGCACCAGATATACATCAGCGCTTAGGAAATTTATTTGGGGTGTCTCTTAGTTACGAATTGTTTGATATAAAAAATAAAGAAGATCACTATTTTGAGAGTTTATTAAAGGAATTAAAAGTTGACGGTTTTAAGGGTGTAAACATTACCTACCCCTTTAAAGAGAAGGCAATAAATTATGCTGATAAGGTAAATAAAGGTGCCTCTTTTGTTAAGTCAGCAAATACTTTAATATTTCAAGAAAAAATTATTGCTGAAAACACAGATTTTTCAGGTTTCTTAAGAACTTTAGATTTTCACTTTAAAGATAATAAAGCCGAAAAAATACTCGTTATTGGCGGGGGTGGAGTCGGAAGGTCGGTTTTATTTGGATTAGGATCTTTACATAACAAAGATCTTTATTTGATTGAAACTGATTTAATCAAAGGAAATAACTTAGTTAAAGAATTACTTTTATCAGACATTAATTGTAAATTACTAAAGAATAATGAATTAGATGGAATGATAAGTAATTTTAATGCTATTATTAATTGCACACCAATTGGTCATCAAGATTTTCCAGGATGCCCACTTGGTTTATTGAAACCTAATAAAGATCAATGGGTATTTGATGTTGTTTATACTCCAGCTAAAACACAATTTATTAAAAAGGCTGAAAAAGTTGGTGCAAAAATAATTTCTGGTATAGATCTTTTTGTTTTCCAAGCGCTTGATGCTTTTATTTTATTTAATAATGAAAAAGTTAATAAAAACGAAATTTCAGAGCGTATAAATTATCTAAGACAACATTATTTTAAGGTTTTATTTAATTAGTTTTTGGTGCTTAATCAAAAACAATTTTTTCAACAAACATTTTTTCAATATCTTCTTGGCTATAACCAGCTTCAATTAATACCTCTCTACTATGTTGACCAATTTTAGGAGGTTTATGTTTTACCTCAACGGATTTAGATCTGCTGAATTTTATAGGTGAAGCGACCCCTTTATAATCATCCTTAGTAATAGTCATTTTTCTTTCTAATGTTTGTGGATGATTTAGTGCTTCCTCAATGTTTCTAACAGGTCCAGCTGGTATGCCTGCAGATAAAAGTTTTTCTGAAAAATGGGCTCCGTCGACTTCACTAAGTGCATTTTCTAAATACTTAGTTAGCTCAACTCTATTTTTGACTCTATCTCCATTAGAAATGAATCTTTCGTCAGCTATCAGTTCTTCTAATCCAAGAGCTCTACATAGACGGGCGAAGCCCGCATCATTCCCAATTCCCATAAAAATTTCATTAGTGGCAGTTTTAAATTTATCGTAAGGAGAAATATTTGGGTGTGCGTTACCAGTAGCTTTACCTGGCTTGCCTGACAAAAAATAATTTCCCGTGTGAGGATGCATTAATGCCAAAGCCGAGTCATATAAAGACATATCGATAAATTGGCCTAATCCAGATTTATTTCTTTCTTGAAGAGCCATTAATATACCTATTGTTGCGTATAGACCAGTACCCATATCAACCATTGGGATACCAACTCTAACATTACCACCATCTTCATGGCCGTTAACAGACATCATGCCTGTCATAGCTTGAACAATTGCGTCATATCCAGGAGCTCCTCCTAGCGGTCCTTTTTCTCCAAATCCTGATATTCTACAGTGAATTAATTTAGGAAATTTATTTTTTAAAATTTCTTTATAACCTAAACCCCACTTTTCCATTGTCCCAGTTTTAAAATTTTCAATCAATACATCTGAATTTTCTAGGAGTTTTAAAATAATACTTTTGCCTTCTGGTTTAGTTAAATCAATTGCAACAGACCTTTTGTTTCTATTAACATTTATAAAATATGAAGCCATATTATTTACAAATGGTGGTCCCCAACCTCTAACTTCATCACCTAAGTTAGATTCAATTTTAATTACTTCTGCTCCATGATCAGCAAGAATTTGAGTTGAATAAGGTCCTCCAAGAACTCTCGTAAGATCTAAGACTTTTACACCATCTAAAGCAGACGCTATGATATTATTTTTGTTTGTCATATTTTTCACTTTTCTTTATTTAATACGATTTTGGTAATCCAAGTACTCGCTCCGATATATAGTTTAAAATCATCTGGGCACTTACGGGAGCTAATTTGGGTATTAATGATTCCCTTAATAATCTTTCCACATGATATTCTTTTGCGTACCCCATTCCTCCTAAAGTTATAACAGCTTGTGTTGCTGCTTTAAAACCAGCCTCTGCGGCAAAATATTTTGCTGCATTAGCCATTCCACCTGAGTTTTCTCCATTGTCGTATTGGTATGCAGCTTTCGCAATGAGTAACTCAGCGGCTTCTAGTTCTATCCAGTTCTCTGCTAATGGATGTTGAATACTTTGATTTTTCCCAATTGGTCGATTAAAAACAATCCTTTCTTTGGAATATTGAACAGCTCTTGATAAAGCATTTTTGCCAATACCTAATGCCTCTGCGGCAATAAGAATACGTTCAGGGTTGAGACTATCCAAAATGTACTTAAAACCTTTACCCTCA
The DNA here is from genome assembly GCA_937142855.1 of uncultured Alphaproteobacteria bacterium. Lineage (GTDB taxonomy): Bacteria > Pseudomonadota > Alphaproteobacteria > Puniceispirillales > Marisalimonadaceae > Marisalimonas. The sequence goes on from CAKZQZ010000075.1 coordinate 3,433, forward strand.
TCTCCTATTCTGTCAAAATCAGAAACTTCCAAATTATCAATAAAGACTTGATTACTATCAACTGCGGATCTTCCCATTTTAGGAATTTCTTTAACTTGAATTTTATTTCTGTCTAAATCAGTATAAAATAATGTAAGACCATCCGTGTTTTTTTTACAGTCTTCTATAGGTAGTGTTCTAGCTAATAAGAGTATTTTATCAGCTATTTGAGCAGTGGATGTCCAAATTTTTTGACCATTAACCAGATATCCGCCATTAATTTTTTTTGCAAAGGTTTTCATCTTTCCTGTATCTAAACCTGCGTCGGGTTCAGTTACACCAAAACAAGTCTTTTCTTGTCCTGAAATTAATGGTGGTAACCAGGTTTCTTTTTGTTTTTTGTTCCCATGCACAACTATAGGGTGAGGGCCAAAGATATTTATGTGTATGGAAGATGCAGCAGCCATACCTCCACCAGTCTCAGAAATTTTTTGCATGAAAATTGATGCTTCACTTACACCAAGATTGGCTCCACCAAATTCCTTCGGCATGCAAATACCTAACCAACCTCCTTTAGCAACTTCGTCATAAAATTTGAATGGAAATAAAGCATCTCTGTCACATTTAAGCCAATAATCATCATTAAATTTTTTCATAATATTTTGAACTGAGTCAATGATAGATAATTGTGTTTGGCTTAATTCAAAAATCATCGAAACTATCTTGCAATGTTATGATAATTATTGTTAGGCTCCATTTCAATTGCTGAAGCTAATCTATTTGTCATGTTAAAAAAACCTACTATTGCGCTAATATCCCAAATATCTCTGTCTGTATAACCAACATCTCTTAATTTTTTTCTCTCTTGCTCCCCTATTTCAGAAGGGTCCCTAGTTAACTTTTTAGCAAAGCTAAGTAACTCCTCTTGCCTTCTTGGTAATTCCGCAGATCTAAAATTAGCAGCTATGCGTTCTCCAAGTTGAGGATCGTTTGCAAGTTCTCTTACGGCAGATCCATGAGCAACTAAACAGTAGAAACAATGGTTTTCAGATGACACAGTTACAGCAATCATTTCTCTTTCGAGTTTTGTTAATCCTGATTCACCTAACATCAATGAGTTGTAAAGTTTAGTAAAACCCTCAAATTGTTTTGGAAATTTAGCAAATGCAGCCAGAACATTTGGAATAAAACCAATTTTGTCTTCGACAATCTTAAGGTAACTTTCTACTTGTTCTTCACCTTCCTTATGACCTTCATAATTTAGATTTAATTTTGTTATGTTATTATTTTGGCCTTGCTTTATAATTTTTTGCATTTAATTCTCCATTAACCAATTCGGCTTTCTTTTTTCAAAGAATGCATTTATTCCTTCGATGGCCTCAGGGTTTTCCCATACATCAGCAAGAGCTTCAACTGTAAACTTAACCGTTTCTTGATTGATTTTTAAAGATAAGTTTTTAACAAGCATTTTGGATGCTGATATAGCAGATGGTGCATTAAGAAGAAATGGCTCTGTTTCTGATGAAATGATATTCTGTATATTTTTATCTTTACAAATATTTTTAACTAGACCCATCTCCTTTGCATCTTGAGCATTAAAGTTTCTTCCACTCGTAAATAAATCCAAAGCGTTGTTAGGGCCAATTTTTAAAATTACATATGGACTTATTGTTGCAGGTATTAAACCAAGTTTCACTTCTGTAAGAGCTAGTTTTATGTTCTCGGTGCAAATTGCTATATCACAAACAGAAATAATTCCTATTCCCCCTCCAAAAGCATTACCTTCAACTTTTGCAACTAGCGGCTTAGGAAACTTATACATCTTGTATAATAAATGAGCTAGTTTGTTAGCCTCTTTAATTCGCGTAGCTCTATTGGAAAAAATTTGTTTTTTCATCCAATCTAAATCGCCTCCGGCGCAAAATGATTTTCCTGTTGATGATATAATCAAAACTTTTACTTTAGTATCCTCTTTAAGAAGATCAAAAGCATCACCAAGTTCTTCAATCATTTTAGGAGATAAAGAATTATGTTTGTCTGGTTGATTTAAAACTATTTCACAAATTCCATTTTGTTCTTGTTTTACTATTATAGTTTCTTTTTTCATTTTATGAATAACTTCCAGTCGTCTTCAATTTTTTTGCAATATCGCCACATTCATTAATTTTTGAACTATCTAAATTAGTTTTGTAGCCCATTGATAAAACTAATTTATTTACTTTTTCTGTGGCAACGTTTCCTTTGGCTCCTGGAGAATAAGGGCACCCTCCTAACCCTCCAACTGATGAATCAAAAGTTCTCATCCCGTTCTCTAGACAAACTTTGATATTATCTAGCGCGTTTTGATATGTATCATGGAAATGACCAGCTAAATTCTTAGGTGAAGTAAATTGTAAACATTCCTTTATTACTTTAAATGTTTGTTCAGCGTTACCTTTTCCTGTTGTATCCCCTAGAGAAACTTCATAACAACCCATTTTTATTAACTCATTAGCTATTAATGCGACTTTTTTTGGATCAACATAATTTTCGTACGGACAATGAGAAACACAACTTATGTATCCTCTCACTGGTAATTTGTTTTTTTTTGCCTTATTCATAATTGGTTTAAAACGTCTTAAACTTGTTTGAATATCACAATTAGTATTTTTTTTATTAAAAGTTTCAGAAGCAGCTGTGAAAATAGCTACTTCATCTACTTTTGCTATTACGGCGTTATCAAAACCTTTTTCATTTGGGGTCAAAGCAGTATACTTTACACCTTTCATTCTAGAAATACCTCTAAAAACATCTCTAGCATCTGAAAGTTGAGGAACCCATTTGGGACTTACAAAGCTAGAGGTTTCAATTTTTTTAAAACCACAAAAAGATAGTTTATTGATAAACTTAATTTTATCATTAGTTGAAATGAAGTTCTTTTCATTTTGCAAACCATCCCTGGGGCTCATCTCAAAAATATTTATTAAATTATCCATCATTTAAGTCTTTTTTTAACGTTAAAAGCTCCATTCCTTCACCAGCTTGTTGACCATCTTTGACGTGGATTTCCTCTATAATACCGTTGCGGGGACATGTAAGTGAGTATTCCATTTTCATTGCTTCTAGAAGCATAAGAACTTCCCCTTTTTTAACATGTAACCCTTTTTTAATATTTTTAAATTTTATAACACCATGCATTGGGGATAAAACATTATCTTGTGAGACTTCTTTCTGGTTTTCTTCAAATATCATTGAATTAAAAACCTGAGCTTCAAAAGTATTCTCTTTTGTAAAGATAGTGAATATTTGATTTCCTAAATTTTTTTCAGTAAATGAGTTATAAGTAACTTTTTCATCTTTACCGTTTAGTTTCGTCAATATATGAGAATCATCTATTTTCACAGAGTAAAACTTAAACTTTAAATCGTTAAAATGAACTTCAACGTTATCAAGGGTTGAGTATATAAAATTTAATGAAAATATAGTGTTATTAATTATTAGTTTTATTGGATACTGGGAAGGTCGCCACATACTCCAATAATTATTTTCATTTTTAATTAAATTTTTAAAAATTATAAGGCCAGCAAGTGCTATGTGAGATGTTTGAGGGCTATCTTCAGTTAATTTTTTTATGTTGTTTTCTACAAATTTTGTATCAAGATTTGCTTCTTTAAAATTTTTGTTATTTAAAAGTTTTTTTAATAAATTTAGGTTTGTTATTATTCCTGCTATTTCCAATTCATCAAGATACCGTTTGAGGTTTCTTATTGATTCATTTCTATTTGTGCCATGTGAGATAATTTTGGCAATCATAGGATCGTAGTAAGGTGTGATATAATCACCTTTTTTAGTACCTGTTTCTATAAAACAATTTGGATGTTTTAATTGATTAGGTAAATTAAAGTGGTTAATAAAACCAGTTTGAGGAATAAAATCTTTACTAACATCTTCTGCATATAATCTAGCTTCAATTGACCAACCATTTAAACTAACTTCATCTTGTAATTTAGGAAGCTTTTTTCCATCAGCTATTTGAAGTTGCCAAGTGATTAAATCAGTAGAGGTTACAGCTTCGGTAACAGGGTGCTCAACCTGAATTCTTGTATTCATTTCCATAAAATAGATTTTATTTTTATCAAGCCCATTTTTGATATCAGCAATAAATTCAATTGTACCAGCACCTTCATACTGAATAGCTTTGGCTGCTTTAACGGATATATCGCCAAGAAAGCTCCTTATTTCATCATCAATTTTAGGAGCAGGGGCTTCTTCAATTATTTTTTGTTGTCTTCTTTGTAATGAGCAATCTCTATCAAATAAATGTATTACATTTCCATGTTTGTCAGCAAATATTTGAATTTCAATGTGTCTTGCTAATGGTATGTATTTTTCAATCAAACAGTTCTTATCTTGAAAATTTGTTTTGGCTTCGTTTGAAGCTTCAGTTAGAGCTGATAAAAAGGTCTTATTATCTTCAGCAATTCTCATTCCCCTACCACCACCTCCAGCTACTGCCTTAATTAAGACTGGGTAACCAATGTTGGAAGCAGTTTGTTTTAAAAAATCTTTATCTTGTTTTGCACCATGATAACCTGGCACCACTGGTAATCCTGCATTTTCCATTAAAGATTTAGCTTTATCTTTTTGCCCCATATTGCGAATAATTTCACTATTAGGTCCAACAAAAATAAGGTTGTTTTTCTCAACAAGTTCTACAAAGGCTGCATTTTCAGATAGTAAGCCATATCCTGGATGTATGGCATTAGCTTTATATTTTTTACAAATATTTATTATAGCCATGCTATTCATATACGTGTCTGAAACATTTGAACCAGGTATATTTATGGCCTCGTCAGCTAAACTAACGTGTATGGAATTGATGTCCTCATCAGAATAAATTGCTAGGGTAGGTATGTTTAGCTTTTTAGCAGTTTTTATTATTTTGCAGGCTATTTCGCCTCTATTTGCAACTAATAATTTTTTAATTTTTCTCATAATTATTTTAACTTTAGCTACATTCTAAAAATACCAAATTTAGTATCTTCTATTTTTTTATTAAGTGATATTTTAAGGCTCGTTGCTAACACGTCACGAGTTTTTGTTGGGTCTATTATTCCGTCGTCCCATAAACGTGCTGATGCATACAAAGGGTGAGATTGGTTATTAAACTGATCTAGTATTGGTTTTTTAAATTGATTTTCAATTTTTTTATTCCAAGTATCTTTGTTTTTTTCAGCATTACTTTTTTTCAATTGTGCAAGAACGCTTGCTGCCTGCTCTCCTCCCATAACTGAAATTCTTGAGCAGGGCCAAGTCCACAAAAATCTTGGGCTAAAAGCCCTGCCACACATTCCATAATTGCCAGCGCCAAAACTTCCGCCTATTAGGAGAGTTACTTTTGGCACTTTAGTTGTTGCTACAGCATTTACTAATTTTGCACCGTTTTTAGCTATTCCACCGTGTTCAGCTTTTTCGCCAACCATAAATCCAGTAATGTTTTGTAGAAATATTAAAGGAATTTTCCTTTGACTACATAATTCTATGAAATGGGTACCCTTTAGAGCACTATCAGAAAATAATACTCCATTATTTGCAACGATACCGCAAATTTGACCTTTCAATTTTGCAAAACCTGTTACCAAGGACACCCCAAAATTTTTTTTAAACTCATCAAACTCAGACCCATCAAAAATTCTCATAATTATTTCTCTTACATCATAAGATTTTTTTTCATCTGCTGGAACTATTCCAAGAAGTTCTTTGGGATCATAAAGGGGTGGTTTGTCTTCAAGCGTTATTGAGTTTTTATTTCGTTTAATAGCTAAGTTTTTAATACATTGTCTCGCAATTGATAGAGCATGTTCATCATCATTAGCTAAATAGTCAGCCACTCCAGAAATTTTTGTATGTATTTCACCGCCACCAAGTGTTTCTGCGTCAGTTAATTCACCCGTTGCTGCTTTTACAAGTGGAGGCCCAGCCAAGAAAATAGTTCCTTGATTTTTTACTATAATTGTTTCATCTGACATTGCAGGTACATAAGCACCTCCAGCAGTGCAACTTCCCATTACGACAGCAATTTGTGCTATATTTTGTGAAGACATATTGGCTTGATTAAAGAAAATTCTGCCAAAATGTTCTCTATCTGCAAATACCTCATCTTGATTTGGTAAGTTGGCTCCACCCGAGTCAACTAAATAAATACAAGGAAGATGGTTTTCTAACGCTATTTCCTGTGCACGTAGATGTTTTTTAACAGTAATAGGGTAATATGTTCCACCTTTTACGGTAGAATCATTGCATATTATCATTACTTCTATACCGTGAATTTGCCCAATACCAGTTATAATTCCTCCAGAAGGACAAGCATTGTCATACATATTATAAGCAGCGTTTAATCCAACTTCTAAAAAGTAACTTCCAGGGTCTAGAAGTTTTGATACTCTATCTCTAGGCAACATTTTACCGCGTTTTTTGTGTCGCTCTTTTAGTTTATCTCCTCCACCATTAAGTGCATGGTCAACTGCTTTTAAAATTAACTTAAGATCAAGATCAATTTTCTTTTTATTTAAAAAAAACTCAGAGCTATCCGGTTTTATATTCGATTTTAGAATTGTCATTGAGTTGTTTCCATAAATAACTCCCTGCCTATTAACATCCTTCTAATCTCAGATGTTCCCGCACCAATTTCATAAAGTTTGGCATCTCTTAGTAATCGTCCTGCATGAAAATCATTTGTATAACCATTTCCTCCAAGTATTTGTATTGCTTCTAAGGCAATTTGTGTAGCTTTTTCAGCTGCATACAAAATACATCCTGCGGCATCTTTCCGTGTTGTTTCTCCCCGGTCACAAGCTTTTGCAACTTCATAAACATATGACCTACAGGCATTCATAGTCGTATACATGTCGGCAATTTTTCCTTGCATTAATTGAAACTCACCAATTGATTTACCAAATTGTTTTCTCTCATGAATATAAGGAACAACAATATCCATTGCAGCAGCCATAATACCAAGGGGTCCTGCTGCAAGAACAACTCTTTCATAATCCAGACCACTCATTAAAATGGCTGCACCCTTGCCTTCTTCTCCTAATATATTTTCTTCAGGGACAGGGCAATTTTTGAAAATAAGCTCACAGGTGTTTGAGCCTCTCATACCTAATTTATCTAATTTTTTACCAGTCGAAAAACCTAACATAGTTTTTTCTACTATAAATGCTGTTATTCCCTTTGAGCCTGCAGATAAATCCGTCTTTGCATAGACAATTAATGTATCTGCATCCGGACCATTTGTAATCCACATCTTAGAGCCGTTAAGAAGATAAGTTTTGTTACCTTGTTTTTCTGCATGTAATGTCATTGAAACAACGTCAGAGCCAGAGTTTGTTTCACTCATCGCAAGAGCTCCAATTTTTTCCCCTGAACATAAGCTTGGAAGATACTTTTGTTTCTGCTCTTTACTTCCATTTCTATTAATTTGGTTAACACACAAATTTGAAAATGCTCCATAAGAAAGCCCAATAGAAGCGCTAGCTCTACTAATTTCCTCCATTGCAATACAATGAGCAAGATAACTCATTTGGCTTCCTCCAAACTCCTGGTCAGCTGTGATGCCTAAAAGTCCAAGGTCACCAAGTTTTTTCCAAAGTTCATTTGGAAATGTATTCTCTTTATCAACTTTATCTGCAAGAGGGGCTATTTCTTTTTGAGAAAATTTATGAATAGTATCTTTTAAGGCTTCATTATCTTCTCCAATTGAAAAATTCATAGAATGAAAAAACATACAAAGAATACCCCCATTATTAGTCTTATAATATTAAATATTAGAACATAAGATTGTTTATTAACAAATTAACCTTGTTGTGATGATTTTAAGGCCCTTTCCTTTGCCTCTGCGCTTTCAATTCCTGAAACATATAATAACCCATTCATACGTCGCATTAAATTAGCTTCAAAATCGTCTATTATCCCATCTACTAGAATAACCCCCCACATCATCTCAATTACATCAATTCTTTCTTTATGATCCATCTGATCAAGTATAGTTTTGATTTGAGAAAAAATTTCTATGCTTTCCTTATGATTTTTAAGAGCTCTATTTATATTTTTCTCAGCTTCTTCTTGGGTAAAATTAAATTTATT